>JAGFXQ010000246.1 GCA_017861355.1 Bacillota bacterium | reverse complement strand
GTTAATCTGTTCTACGATAGGCATATCTACATCATTTTTCTCAGCTAAGGCTAAGGCAGCTCGTGCTGAATTAATACCCTCAACAACCTGTCCTACCTGTTGCATTGCTTCTTGCATTGTCTTACCCTGTCCCATCAGGTAGCCTGCATTCCAATTACGGCTATGCTTACTGTTACAGGTTACGAAGAGATCTCCAAAACCGGATAAACCGGCAAAGGTCTCCATCTTTCCGCCCATCTTGATGCCTAGGCGACTGATTTCAGCCATTCCTCTGGTCATCAGGGCAGCTTTTGTATTGTCTCCATAACCAAGACCATCTACACACCCAGCAGCCAGAGCGATGACATTCTTTAAGGAACCGCCAAGCTCAATACCGATGATGTCCGGACTGGTATAGACACGAAATACATCTGTCATAAATATATCTTGAATATATCTTGCTGTTTCTTTGGTTTGGGCACCAACTACGATCGTGGTTGGAATACCGCGGCTAACTTCTTCTGCATGGCTGGGACCGGATAATACAGCGATATCTCCCTGAGGGATCTCTGATTTGATCACCTCCGATAAGGTATCCAGTGTACCATCTTCGATACCTTTTGATACATTAACAATAATCTGACCCTCTTTGATATAAGGGCTGGCAATATGAGAAGTGGAACGGATATAGGGAGAAGCCACAGCCATAACCAGAAGATCCTTATCCTTGCAAGCATCCTCCAAATCAAGCGTGATTTTTACCTGCTCAGGCATCTGTGCGCCCGGAAGGTTCTTCATACTCTTTCGATTTTCATTCAACATACGAGCTTCTGCTTCGATTTTAGTCCAAATGGTTACGTCGTGCCCACTGTTTGCAAGTAAAATTGCAATTGCACATCCCCAAGTTCCTGCTCCTAGAACACTTACCTTACTCATAAGCTCCTCCTTTACTAAGTAAAACTTAATGATTTTTTATATGAAAGCCAATCTAGCACCTTTCATTCTTCCAGACATTATGCCGCTTCGCGGCATAATAAACAATACCAGTGTGAAAGTGATTTTCTTTCACACTTTTATGCTGAATAATCCTACCTATTATTTCTCGATCTTGACACGTTGACCAATCTTATTCTCAGTACCATTCAAGATACGTTTGATATTAGAACGATGTTTTATAATGGCCAAAGCCATAAAAATCAGAGATACAATCAGCATATGTAGGTCACCCGGATGTCTGATTGCAATCCAGATAGGAAACAATACAGCGATCACTAAGGAACCGACAGATACATATTTCGTAACTAATATAGCTAATACAAACAATGGCAGACCAATAGGAATAATCATCGGGTCTATGCTTGCCATAACACCGCCGGTCGCAGCCATTCCTTTTCCGCCTTTGAATTTAAGCCAGAAGGGATAATTATGACCGATTACAACACCTAAGCCGGTGTAAATAGCTAGTAAATCTAAATTTGCATTATCAGGGAAGAAAATGAATTTAACAAGGAGTATTGCTATCACAGCTTTTATTACGTCGCCAATCAGGGTCATGGCCCCCGCCTTCGCACCTAAAGTCCGAAGTGCATTGGTAGTTCCCATGTTACCACTTCCGTATTTACGAATGTCAATCTTATTGAGTCTGCCTACGAAATATGCTGTTGAAAAGCATCCCATTAAATATCCAAAAATCAAACAAAAAATGATTTTAAGAATCATCTTATTCGTTCTCCTTTCGCTCCCTGATGATAAACTTTAATGATGTACCGCCAAAGCCAAAGGCTTCACGGATCTTATTTTCGATATATCTGGTGTAGGAATAATGCATTAATTCCTTGTCATTTACAAAGATTACAAAAGTCGGAGGCTTTACCGAAACCTGCGTAATATAATACAGCTTTAAACGCCTTCCTTTGTCTGACGGTGGCTGCTGAAGTGAAGTAGCTTCCATCAATATCTCGTTAAGAACACCTGTTGAGATACGAAGATTCTGATTCTGAATTACAACCTCAACAAGTTCAAACAGCTTATGCAGTCTTTGACCGGTTTCCGCAGAGATAAATAAAATCTCGGCATAAGGCATATAGGACAGAACTTCACGGATGTCGTTGGTATACTCCTTTACCGTCTTATTATCTTTCTCGATCAGATCCCACTTGTTCACAACGATAATAATACCCTTGCCACGCTCATGGGCAATACCTGCGATCTTCGCATCCTGCTCGGTGATACCCTCTTCTGCATCAATGACAAGAACGACGACGTCAGCACGCTCCACAGCGGTAACGGTACGGATGATACTGAAACGTTCTAACTCTTCTTTGATCTTACTCTTTCTTCGAAGACCGGCGGTATCGATAAGTATAAAATCCTTACCGTTACGACGGATGGGGGTATCGATGGCATCACGAGTCGTACCAGCGATATTCGATACGATAACGCGATTTTCTCCGACTAATTTGTTCACGATAGAGGATTTACCTACATTCGGTTTTCCTACGATCGCGATTCTCGGACGTTCATCGGCTGCTTCTTCTGTATTACCAGACTTAAAATGCTTTGTCACTTCATCTAACATATCACCGAAGCCAAGCTTACCGGAGGCAGATACAGCGAAAGGCTCACCGATGCCCAGATTATAGAACTCATATACATCTGGCATTAATTTCTCGAAGCTATCTACTTTATTAACTACCAGTACCACGGGTTTCGCGGAACGACGAAGCATGTCAGCCACCTTAAAATCAGAATCAACGAGTCCCTGTCTGACATCCACAAGGAAGATGATTACATCTGCCGTATCGATTGCGATCTGGGCTTGCTGTCTCATATAAGAAAGCATCTCATCCTTACTGTCCGGTTCAATACCACCGGTATCTATCATTGTAAATTGTGTATTAAGCCATGTTACGTCTGCATAAATGCGGTCTCTTGTTACACCTGGATAATCCTTAACGATGGAGATGCGATCTCCTGCCAGTGCATTAAACAGTGTTGATTTACCTACATTTGGCCTACCAACAATAGCCACGATTGGTCTACTCATATTATACCTATGCCTTTCAATTTATTACTACTATAGTCAACAGTAAACAGCCGGTTGGCTGCCCTGCGTTCATGATCTTTTTCTGGATTTACAGAATAATGGAATCAATGAAGGACTTTCCATCTGATTGTACAATACGTATTTTGGTTTGTAAAGTGTTTTCCATCTCTGCGACAGTTACATCATCCAGTAAGACGGTCTCGCCGTTACGTAACATTACATCCGGAATCAGGAGTGCATCTCCAAGAAAATGATCGTTTAATTGTGTCGTGATATCTCCTCCGGTGATTAATCCTGCAACTGTAATGTCAGTTCCGAAGTAATGATTGAGTATGGTATAAACTTCAACTTTAACCTTAGGATACTTCTCATTCAGCTTCTGTATCAGCTGCTTAATATAGGGTGCGGCAAGAACTCCGGTCGCAAGGGATAATGTGCGGGTACGGTCATCTCCTATTAAATCCTCGAAGTACTCCTTGAATTCCTCCTGCAGGGAACGAATCAATCCGACTCCGTTCTCAATCTGAGGATAGCCTTCATAGGAATCAGCCTCCGGGATCGGAAGCTCGGCTTTGATATACCATTCGTCACTGGCATAGATGAAGCGAGTCCCATAATGAGTTAAGAATATATTCTGCCAGCGATGAATTGTGTCCAGTACCTGAAGAGAATCCTCTTTCGAAAATCCTTCTAATTCTGCTAAGCCTTCACGAAACTTCGTAAGTCCAACCGGTACGACAGATACACTCTGCATCTCCGGTAGGAAAGCTGCAAGATCATGCATCGTCTTCTCTAACTCCTCGCCGTCGTTCCAACCTTTGCAAAGGACAATCTGACCATTCATCGTGATACCGCCGTCTTTCAGCCGTTTGATCTTCTCTAACGCGGTACCTGCAAAGCGGTTATGAAGCATTCGGCAGCGAAGCTCCTCATTGGTGGTATGCACCGAGATGTTAATCGGGGACAATTTATAGAATAGGATTCGGTCGATCTCATCGTCGCTCATATTGGTCAAGGTAATATAATTGCCCTGAAGAAAGGATAATCGGGCATCGTCATCCTTAAAATACAAAGTATCTCTCATTCCCGGCGGCATCTGGTCAATAAAGCAAAAGATGCATTTGTTACGGCAGGAACGGTATTCATCCATCAATCCTTCTTCAAATTCAATTCCGAGATCCTCGTCATAATCCTTTTCTATATCGAGCTCCCACTCTTCCCCATCCGGTTTGCGGATGAGTACAGTGATCTCCTCATCTTTGATTAGATAATGATAATCCAGAATATCCTTGATCTCAGTACCATTGATTGATATTAATTCATCTCCCGGGGTAAGCTCCATTTCTTCTGCAATACTTCCGGCTTCGATCTCTTTAATAATGTGTGCTTTTTTCTTCATAACATACACCGTATCTTTCTAACATTATAGCGATTCTACACTAATAGAAATGCTAATTTATGATAAGTGAAATAAATTATCGTTTCCCTTGGTTAATATTTTGATCGATATTATATAATAAATAAATGATCGATTGTTCTGATTTTTAACTGTACTGTGTCCTATTTGGATTGATCGATTATTGAATCATGGCTAAAAAGGCAGCCAGACTTCCCCTTCTTCCCTGCGTCTTTCGATGTGAGAATAAAATATCGTCATTACAACAGGTACATACACCACTGGTATGAATATTATTACTCTTTAAGCCTGCTTTTAGTAATACCTGACGGTTCGCCTCCCAGAGATCACAGAGATATTTGCCCTTCTTCTCAAGGGGAGTGAGAATACCGGTCGCAAAGGCATTTGGGAATGCTTTCTCGAACTCTGCAGCGACATCTTCTCTGATCTCAAAACAGCTCTTGCAAATAGAAGGACCAATCACAGCAATTAGCTCAGCCGGATCACTGTGATAATTCTTTGTAAGTTCTTCGACCGTGATACGACCGATCTCAGCGACGGTTCCTCTCCAACCGGAATGGCTAAGGCCAATCGCTTTCTTGTTCTGGTCAACAAAATATAAGGGAACACAATCTGCATATTTTGTAACCAGTGTTATATTAGGTTCATTGGTAATTAAGCCATCAATCTCGTCATAATCTCTTGGGATAAATAACCCCTTACCGCGATCCTCGCTTGTGACTACACGGATATTGGTCTTATGTACCTGCTTTGAGATTACCAGGCTATGTACGTCAACCCCGATACTACCCGCAATCCGCGTGTAGTTCTCTTCTACTCTGGCCGGATCATCAATCTGTTCGCCGGAATCAGTACCGAGATTCAAAGTAGCAAAGATTCCTTCACTGACACCGCCTAAACGGGTGGAGAAGCCATGCTTTATAAAAGGAATCCGTGATAATACCGGAAAGGATAGATAGGGCGTTCTTAAGGATGAATCAATCACGGCATTCGATGTATTTATAAAATTCATATTTAATATCATACCTTTCTACATTGCACCAAAAGCATTCTTGATCAGGGAAATCTCTTTATCTAGAATTACG
>JAGFXQ010000245.1 GCA_017861355.1 Bacillota bacterium | reverse complement strand
TCAAAGCGGTTCATAATGATGTTTTTTACACTGTTTTGAAAACCTCATAAATTATATAAAGCGGAGGATTTACTATGAAAAGATCTATGATGCAAGCGTATGTTACAAGAAGTGATGAGGCGGTAGCACTTTATCAAGAGGCCTTTGACGCTGTTCTCATCAGCAGTTATCTGAATGAAGATGGAACTTTCTATCACTCAGAGCTTGATATTGAAGGAGAAATCTTAGCTGTGGCAGAACGAAATTCTATGTATTCGATTCATGGTGAAGAAACAGTTGCCGGCAACATAATGCAATTTTGCTTGCATTATGGAGAAGGCAAGGAAGAAAAAGTGCGGAAAGCTTATGAAGTGTTAAGGACGGATGCTAAAATTCTGATGCCGCTTGCTCCATGCGAATTCAGTCCTCTCATGGCCGATATCATTGACAAATATGGTGTTCGATGGTGCTTATTCGTATAATGAGATAATTCAGACAACTTCAAACAATTCTAATAGAAAAAATATTAAGGAGCGAGAATATGAATCAAGAAATTATTCAAAAAGCAGGGGAAATTATTCGCAAGAATACCGGAGAGGCTTCTTATTGCACATTGGCTCTGATTGATCTGGATGGCTATCCGACTGCATCTACGATTACTGCATCAAAAGCAGATGGCATTCAGTGGGTTACCTTCTGTACCGGTCTTGGTGGTACACGAACCGATCGAATTGACAGATGCAATCAAGCTAGTCTCTGTTTTAACGCGCCCGATTATAACATCACTTTAGTCGGATCCATGGAAGTTCTTACCGATCCTGAGATCAAGAAGGAAATGTGGTATGGTGGTCTGGCAAACCATTTTAACGGTCCCGAGGATCCGAATTATTGTGTGCTACGATTTAGCACCCAGCGTTATAATCTTCTGGTTGACTGGCAAGAGGTACGCGGGACTTTATAGGTAATTTTTTTAATGAATATAGCTGCTGGCCATTCGAGTCAGTAAAAAGGGCTGTTGCATAACATATTGTGAAGATGAAGGAAGGAAAAAGCATCCCACACTTCAACATTCGCTTATGTTATGCAACAGCCCTTTAAATGTCCTTTGTTATTTATTCTTTGGAGTAGGTTCTTGTCTATTCTTCATAGACAGAAAGTAAACATGCTCCGGAAAAATTTCTCGTACAAGATTATAACAATGGACTGCTTTCTCCCTTACAGAACAGGTTCAGTCGGTGAAGTGCTCTGGTACATGCAATGTACAGATGCTTCTTATCCTCTTGATTGTAATAGGTCTCCGCATCGGCATCACAGATCAGGACAGCATCAAATTCCAGGCCTTTTGACAGATATACCGGTATGATAAAAACACCAAGAAGATCATTGGTACTATCCGGATCGATTAGCTGTACCCCAATTCGTTCTTTCAAATTGCGATATAAGGATTTCGCATTCTTCTCGCTCTTACAGATTAGTCCGATGCTTCGGTATCCCTGCTCCTGACATGCTTTGACCTCCTTAACAATCTTATCGTTAAGATCCGTCTGGTCCGAGGCTGTATGGATATTCGGCTCCTCGCCTTTTCGATTGAAGCTCTTAATCTCCGGGCTATGGTCGATGAATTTCAAACTATATTGAAGAATTTCATTGGTACAGCGGAAGCTTTTATCCATAGTAATCAGGGATGACTTCTTCTTATTCAGGATCTTCCCAATCTGTTCGTATATTGATATATCCTCCTGCTTTTCCAGTGTCTGGTTCATATCACCCAGGATTGTGAACTTCGAATTGGTGAACAGCAGGTGGAATATCTCATATTGGAGCGGATAATAATCCTGTGCCTCATCTATGACCACTTGTTTGATATTCTTGTATTCATTCGTCGCTCCGAACAGCTTCAACTTCAGATAAGTCAGCACGATTGCATCATCGTAATGCAGATTACGACTGTCCAGGTTCTCCTGTGTATATTCTAATATATCTTCGATACCTTCACAAAGCTCCAAACCCCTCGCTAAGCTATAGATATATTCCTTATCATGGATCAGTCTGTAATAGAGACTTTCAATGTTGAGATTCGTAAATTTCTGAATCTCTCTCAGGATATTCGTTCGTTCGGATCTTGCCATACGTTCCTCGGTTGCTTCATGGACAAGCTCCATGATATAATCCTCGAGTTGTTTTAGTTTCGCATCCAGTGACATGTCGCCTCTTCGTATTACGATATCTTTGATCTGTTCTTTACTGATGATCCTCTTATTCTCATAATAAATATCTTCAAAATCAATATAACGATTTGGAAGATCTTCCAAAAACCGGTTTAATATATTCTTAAATGTCTCAGAAGTCTTGAATTCTATACTGCTTTTGATTATCTCACGATGCCCTGAGCTTGTAATTAGGTTTTCCAGAAATTGATTTCTTGTCTGGATCCGTTCCTTCTCAAGTATCGCAGTAAGCAGCTCATCAAATACAACGGAAACCACATTACTTTCTCCCAGCTCCGGTAGCACACTGGAAATATACTGTTCAAATAAGGAGTTCGGGGAAATGATCATGATATTATTCGCGGACAGCTTTGCCTGTAAGCCTTGATACATAAGATATGCAGCACGGTGAAGTGCGATGGAGGTCTTGCCGCTTCCGGCTACTCCCTGTACCATCATTAAATCATTTTCCATATCACGAATTACAATGTCCTGCTCCTTTTGGATTGTTTCCACTATCGTTTTCATTTTCGAGGAAGTGTTCTGTGATAAAAGTTTTCTTAAGAATTCATCGACGATCTGAACATCTGCGTCAAAATAATACTCCAGCACGCTGTTATTGATTTCATATTGACGTTTCAAACCAACCTCACCGTTGATCCTTCCAACCGGTGCGTCATAATAGACGGGACCGGTTACAAAGCGGTAGAATACACTGGCAATCGGTGATCTCCAGTCATGGATGATCATTTCATAAGAATTATTTTTCTTTAATGAGGTACGTCCGATATATATTCTTTCCGGCTGTTCTTCGTCCTCATATTTAAAATCGATCCGCGCAAAATAGGGTGATTTGATCAGATTCTCCAGTAGTTTAATTTTCTTCTCCAAGGCTTCATAATCCGTAATCTTCGCTTCCACCGGGTTCACAAACTGGCTTAGCTCTGCGAGTGCTTCAAAAGCCTCGGCCCCCCAAAGATTACCTATTGCGTGGGAGGCTTCTTCCCGTAACTCTTTCTTCGCGGATAGTATGGCAGATTTATTCTCCTCATTAAGCTGTATGGCTTGATCGAGCTGGTTTTGTGCAATTGCTATCGTTTGTGTAAGCATCTGGTGTTCAAAATTGAATTCAGATTGATTATGCTTCATTCCAAAATCCCCTTTCGGTAAAGCGGTCGAAGTTACTCAAAAAGTCTAGCACACACCTGCGCAGAAAAACAGTCTTGTTGTTATGGCCGTTTTATGGTATTATTAAGATGTAAAGAAGGTGAGAATGCAATCGCATTCGTCACCTTCTTTCATTTTGTGAAAATACCTCCATGATAACATATAATTTGCTTTGCCGGATGATTTAATAATCTCTTCATTGACTCGTTGGCTTTATCAATGTCCAAGGCAAACTGAGGATTGGCGATGACAGGCTTACCATCCTCCAATGCAATCGCATCCCCCGCAATAATCGTATTCATTTCCGGTAAGTACAACGATATATGCCCCGGTGTATGCCCCGGTGTCAATAGTACTTTACATCCCCCGCAAAAAGACAGCTTTTCCCCATCCAAAAGTAGTTGGTCAATCAGAACCGGTTCCACAGATTTAAGAAGATTACAGAACTCTTTTCCAAATTCCTGCATCTCATCCGGTAGTACTTTCTGCAATTGTTCTGCCTGCTCCAGTCGAAGAGATTTGTAGGTACCTGCGATATAAGGAGCTTCCTCCGCTGATGCCAGAAGCTGAACCTTAGGGTATTTTCTCCGATAAGCAGCTGCAGCACCTATATGATCATGATCCTGATGTGTTAGAATAATATGGGTAATCTGATCCGGTAATATATCATTTTGAAGAAGTGCTTCCTCAATGGCTCCCAGTGAACCGACATAACCGCAATCCACCAGAACACAACTCGTATCATCCTTAAGTACTACCGGATGAATTTCATCCCTTATCCCACCATAGGACATATCTAACTTTAATATAATTAATTTGTTCATAACGATTTTACTCCTCCGATATTATGATCAGCCATGCAATCCTCTTGCCTGTCTATCCATATCCTCCACTACGATATCATAGATCTCTCCGAGGGTAGAACAGTATTCCAACACCTTCCAGGGTTCATTCGTATGGAAGTGTATCTTAATCAACTCCTCGTCGCCAACAGCAAGTAGACAATCCCCCTCCAGATGCTTCGTAAAATACTCTGTAATTACATCTTCGTCAAGGTTATTTCCTTCAATCAATAGCTGTGTATCATATCTAAATTCAAGCATATTCGTATAATCCTTTCTTGTTCCGGTTTCTAATTATAGAATCTTTTCATATAGCGTAAACCAGGGCAGGTTATATTCACCCAAGCCTAAATCTACAGTTTCAATATATTGAAATCCACATTTCTCATAGAGGCGGATCGCCGGTAAGTTGTCCGCATCCAGACGAAGTGCTTTCATTTTCGTCTGTCTTCCAATCCCGATAGCAAACTCTAGTAATTGGCGACCAATTCCTTGCCCCGAATAATCGGGATGTACAGCAAAGGTATAGATCACCCGAACTTTCTCGTAATCTAAATCCATCGTCCATTTGACTGGTAAATAAGCAGTTTCCGGCTTATGACGCAGTATAATGGAGCCTATGATCTTACCCTTCCACTCCGCCACATACAGGCAATCTTCTTGAACACCTGCTTCCGCAGTTTGACGTGTCGGATAACGTGAATTTTTCATGATCCGGGAAAGAGATCACCGGATTGATAAAGGCAAATATCTCCTATAATCCTTTCTTACAAATGGCTCATTAATTTCTTCCGATACCAATATGCTATATTTCTTCGGATGGCGATAAGCATTGCCATGAACTTCACGTCTTCGATATTCTCTGATCTCCTCGATGGGAAAATCAGCGATATAGATGCCCTCTCTTTCACCTGCTTCGATGATAAGAGTATCTCTTGAACCTGGCCGATCCGGGCAGTATGCAATACCATCGAATGCAGTGGAATGACCGTTACAATCGGGTTGTTCTGCAGGATAATTCACGGTTGCAATACCTACCATGTTCTCATATGCTCTGGCCCGCAGCTGAGAGAGACGATTAATCTCCATCGGGCAGGCATTCGGAACCAATATGAGCTCAGCACCTTTTAACATAAGAATCCTTGCACTTTCCGGGAATTCTCTGTCATAACAGATCATAGCGCCGACTTTACCTTGCTCGGTATCCAGATCCGTAACATAAAAATCATCGCCTGCAGTCAATCTGCATTCCTCTCCAAAATCACAGGTATGCACCTTGGCGTAGGTGAGGACTCCCCTGCCGAAACGGTCAAATAGACATATTGTGTTCCTTGGTAATGGTTCAAACTGTTCCAGAAGGGTGATTCCGATTGCCATATTCATCTCACCTGCCAACTTGCCAAAGGATTGAACAAATTCACTGTCTGCAGATATTGCACTGGCTTTCAGTTCCTGAATATCTTCCTGGATATTGTAACCCACACTCCACATTTCCGGAAATAATGCAATATCTGCTCCCATAGCCTTGGCTTTTCTGCAATATTCCATTCCCTTTTGCAGGTTTCCATCTAAGGTTCCTGTCGGCATAAGTTGCAATAATGCTACTTTAAGATTATTCATAATGTATGTACCATTCCTTCTTCTGATCTTATAAATCCGCATTTCTCATATAACAATCGCCCTGCATCGGTTGCATCAAGACTAATCTCAGTAACTCCCTTTGCTCTGGCTTCCTCAATCAGCATCTCCATCATATGTAATGCGATTCCCTGCCTGCGATAATTGCTACGAGTATATACATTCATGATATGTGCCCGGTTCCCACTGGGATGGCTAAAGGTAGGCAGTACTTTAATATAGCAGATGGTCGCACATCCGACGAC
>JAGFXQ010000244.1 GCA_017861355.1 Bacillota bacterium | reverse complement strand
TGTGCTCCAAGTACGAGAAGATAGTCCAGATCCGCGACCGCTTTATGATGCGAATACAGAAGCAAAATCCCCTCCAGTGTAAGGAAGCTGATGATTGCGATTATAATCAACAGATAGATAAGACTTAACAACCAGGTAGGATGATGCAGCTTACTGCTAATCACATATCGTATCAACAGACCTGCACAGAGACTGCTTAACCCTCCGAGGCACCAAATCCATGCGAAATTAACACCGGTTCCGGCATAAAATAAAAGAATAATATAGTATGCGAGACAAAGGATACCGAAAATTATGGCACACCAATACAACAATTCCATACTATCCTTTCCTCCTATACCGAAACCTTCGTGCTGTTCCCTATCCTTATTGAAGCTTCATTGATAATTGAATTCTCTTCTTCGCGGCATCGACACCAATGACTTTGACATCAACGATATCACCGACACTGACTACATCGAGCGGATGCTTCACGAACTTTTTATCGGAGAGTTGGGAGATATGCACCAAACCGTCCTGATGTACACCGATATCCACAAAGGCACCAAAGTCAATTACATTACGTACCGTTCCCTTTAAGATCATTCCTTCGGCCAGATCCTTGATCTCCAGGACATCGGTACGCAGAATCGGTTTCGGCATCTCATCTCTGGGATCTCTGCCCGGCTTCTCCAGTTCCTTGATAATGTCTGTCAAGGTAATCTCACCAACCCCAAGTTCATCTGCAAGCTTACGCTTGTCCTTAATCTTTCTTCCGATGGTGATGATATCCCCGGACTGATCAGCAGGTTCTGTCTGTATCTGAATATTATCCACCGGAGCTGGCATACCACCCTTGCCTACTGCTGCTGCTAACGCCTTGCCAAAAGCGGTGTCCTGCGTCTTCACCATAATATTCTTCGGTTTCTTCTCCTGCTTAGGCTCCGCTTTCTTCACCGGCTCTGTTGCCTTCTGTTTCATCGCTTTCGCCTGAATCTCCTTCACATCTTCCAAGGAGAGACCTAATTTTATAAGCAGAGCTTGCGTTGCCTCATAGGATTCCGGATGAACACCGGTTGCATCCAAGGGATTGTCCCCTCCCTGAATTCTCATAAAGCCGGCACATTGTTCAAATGCTTTCGGTCCGAGCTTCGCAACCTTCATAAGCTCCGCGCGGCTTCGGAAACGACCATTGGCTTCACGATATGCAACAATATTCTTTGCAATCACCTTACTGATACCGGACACATGCTCTAACAGGGATACACTGGCAGTGTTCAGATCAACACCTACTTTATTCACACAGTCCTCAACAACACCGGAGAGAACCTCTCCTAACTTCTTCTGATTCATATCATGTTGGTACTGGCCTACACCGATGCTCTGAGGATCAATCTTAACCAGCTCCGCGAGCGGATCCTGAAGTCTTCTGGCAATAGAAGCAGCACTTCTCTGTCCAACATCATAATTCGGGAATTCTTCCGTAGCCAGCTTGCTTGCGGAATATACCGATGCCCCGGCTTCATTCACAATAATATATTTTACAGGCTTATGAAGCTCTTTCAATAATTCTACAATAATCATCTCTGATTCTCTGGAGGCGGTACCATTGCCAACTGAGATGAGAGTAATGTTGTATTTATCAATCAATTTCTTCACCGTCGCCTTTGCCTCATCAACCTTGTTCTGAGGAGCCGTAGGATAGATGATTACGGTATCCAGTACCTTACCGGTACTGTCAACCACTGCTAATTTACAGCCGGTACGGAAGGCCGGATCCCAGCCAAGCACTACTTGTCCTGCAATTGGGGGCGACATGAGAAGCTGTACCAGGTTCTTACCAAATACCTTAATCGCACCATCCTCTGCTTTCTCACTGAGTTCATTTCTGATCTCACGCTCGATTGCCGGCGCAATCAATCGTTTATAGCTATCCTCAATTGCCGATTTTAACAGCTCATTGGTGTAAGGGTTGTCCTTTACAATCACCTTAGTCTCAAGATAACGAATAACCCGCTCTTGCGGTGCAATAATCTTGACGGTGAGGATCTTCTCGCTCTCTCCACGGTTAATGGCTAAGATTCGGTGACCCGCTAATTTCTGCAGGGCTTCCTCAAAGTTATAATACATCTCGTATACTGTTTCCTGCTTCGCATCCTTAGCTGTAGAAGAAAGTGTCCCTTCCTTCATGGTCACATCACGGATGTAGCTGCGATGCTCTGCTTCATCGGAGATATCTTCTGCGATGATATCCAAAGCCCCTGCAATTGCCTCTTCTACTGTACGTACTTCTTTCTCTTCCGACAGATATTCCTTTGCTGCTATCTCGATCGGCTCCTTGGACTCCTGAGCAATAATAAGAGCCGCTAAGCCCTCCAATCCTTTTTCCTTCGCAATAGTCGCTTTGGTTCTTCTCTTCGGACGATAAGGACGATATAAATCCTCTACTACTACCAGGGTGGTTGCTGCAAGAATCTGAGCTTTCAGTTCCTCGGTGAGCTTGCCCTGTTCATCAATACTGCTGAGTACCTGACTCTTCTTCTCTTCCAGATTCCTTAGGTACTGTAATCTCTCATGCAGATTTCTAAGCTGCTCATCATCCAAAGATCCTGTTACTTCCTTACGGTATCTTGCAATAAAAGGGATTGTATTACCCTCATCAATCAATTTCACAGTGGCTTCTACCTGTTCCAGGCGAATACCAAGCTCTTCCTTCAATTGTTTTAAAATATCCATTGTCTTACTCCTTGCTTATATTTTCATTCGATAAAGCATTCACATTCATTTTTACCATTTTTAATCATACCATCCGCTATCTCGAAAAGCAACTTAAATTGCTTAAAATCCTGCTATTCGGGACTATTGACCAGTTCTATTATTCGTACTATAATTAAGCTAGAATAAGTCTATGTAAAGGAGGAGTGTCATGATTGGTCCCGTAGGTTATACCAATTATTCCATACCGATAGCAGGTACCAATATGATCAGCGGACCTGCTGCAGCTGTATCAAAAATCAGCAACATTAAGCCTTTAGGTCAAAAAGGCTCTATTGACGTTGAGAAAACTCAGCCCTCCGAATGTCAGACTTGTAAAAATCGTAAGTACATGGATGTCTCCAATGAATCGAATGTATCCTTTCAATCACCGACCCATGTGTCGCCTGAGGCTTCTTTTGCTGCGGTATCAGCACACGAGCAGGAGCATGTATCCAATGCGGTATCAGCCGGGAGCCAGCCCGGTAATCAGTTAATATCTGCATCGGTATCTTATAGTATGGCTGTCTGTCCTGAATGCGGAACCACTTATGTCGCCGGTGGTACCACCAGGACTCAAATACAATATAATGAAAGCAATCCCTATGAAAGCTCCAGAAAATCTCTGGAGGGAAGCTTACTTCGCGGAATGAATTTTAATGCTGTAGCATAACAAAAAGAGGTGTCTTAGACACCTCTTTTTATTCGAATAAACCATATATTTCAATCGCAACGAATTAACCTGTTTCTTAAATCTGGGATAAAGCGAATTTCTCATGCACTGCATTCATTGCTGTTTCTACATGTGCCTCATCAATCAGAACCGTTACTCTGATCTCTGAGGTAGAGATCATCTTGATGTTCACTCCCACATCATACAACGCCTCGAACATCTTTGCAGCCACTCCGGAGTTTGACATCATACCGGCACCAACGATGGATACCTTCGCTACTTCTCTCTCCACATCGATTTTCTGACATTTGAGACTACCCCCGCGATGTCTCTCAAGGATCGTTACCGCTTCGTCGAGATCATCCTCTTTTACGGTAAAGCTGATATCCTTGGTTCCGTCTCGGCCAACCGACTGTAAGATAATATCTACGTTCACATTGTGATTTGCAAGATGATTGAATAGTCTAAAAGCAACTCCCGGTTGATCCTCTAATCCGATTACCGCAATTCGCGCTGTATTCTTATCACATGCCACACCACTAACCAGCATCTTTTCCATCTTAACTTCCTCCTTAACAACAGTGCCTTCTGAATTATTGAGACTGGAACGGACTACTAACTGTACTCCATATTTCTTCGCCATTTCCACGGAACGATTATGCAGAACTCCGGCTCCAAGACTCGCCAGTTCTAACATCTCATCATAGGTGATCTCACTCAGCTTACTTGCACTGGGTACAATTCTTGGGTCGGCAGTAAACACGCCATCTACATCCGTATAAATCTCACACGCATCTGCATGAAGTGCCGAAGCCAAAGCTACTGCTGTTGTATCGGAGCCACCTCTTCCAAGCGTGGTATAATCGTCGAATTTATTCACTCCCTGAAAACCGGTTACGATAACAACACGTTTATTTTCTAATTCATTTTGTATTCTCTCAGAATCAATTCTCTTTAATCTTGCATTTCCATAGACGCTGGTAGTATGCATTGCTACTTGATAAGCATTTAAGGAGACTGCCGGCACACCCATCGTATCCAGCGCCATCGCCATAAGAGCGACCGATACCTGTTCTCCGGTTACCATCAGCATATCCAGTTCTCGTTTGGAAGCATTCGGGTTGATGTCCTTTGCTTGTGCCAGTAACAGATCCGTTGTCTTTCCCATCGCAGACAGTACAACGACTACCTCGTTACCCCTTTTATATTCTTCTGTAATTCTTCTGGCAACATTAAAAATTCTTTCTTTATCACCAACGGATGTGCCTCCGAATTTCTTAACTATTAACATAGCTGCCTCCTAATCACTCGCTTATTTCGCAAACAATCTGCTAATAACAGTATATCCTTCTAAGATCTCATTGCCACTCTTTTTCGCTTCCTCTTCATTATAGAGCCAGCTATGGTTCTGCTCTTCCTCACTGTCATACAGAAGATAGGGAACGGGATCACTGGTATGTGTTCTGCAGCGAATCGGAGTGGGATGATCCGGCATCACTAACATACGATAAGCTACGCCTGACTTTTCCATCTCTCCCATCACTACCTTAATTACTTTTTGATCAAGAAACTCGATGGCCTTAACTTTATTTGAGATATTGCCCTGATGTCCCATCTCATCGGGAGCTTCAACATGAATGTAGACAAAGTCATAATCCTCTTCTAACAGCACTTTCACTGCTGCCATTGCCTTACCTTCATAATTAGTATGAAGCGTTCCATCCGCACCCGGTACCTCGACTACCTTCATCCCGGCTCCAACTGCAATTCCTTTCAGAAGATCCACTGCGGATATCATCGCTCCACTCTTATGGTTCTTCTCTTCAAAAGAAGTGAGTGCCGGCTTTGTTCCTGCACCCCAGAACCAGAGTGAATTGGCTTTATTCAAGCCCTTCTTCTGTCTTGCTATATTAATCGGATGTTGATTCAGAATGTCGTAGCTGCGAATCATCATATCCCGAAAAGCGGTTTCCGTTGGTAAATATTCTCCGATTACTCTGCCCAGTATGTCATGGGGTTGTGCCAAATCGATTACTTCTCCTTGATCCCAGATGGTCAGATGTCGGTAGCTGGTTCCTACATAGAACTTAAAAATATCATTTTCAAGTTCCTTCCGAACCGCCTCGATGAGTACTGCTGCC
>JAGFXQ010000051.1 GCA_017861355.1 Bacillota bacterium | reverse complement strand
GTATATTCATAGATCATAGAAATAAAGTAAAAGCATACAAATTCATAGACATGAAGTAGCATGATGGAATGCCTCCGGTAAATTGATATTCGTTCTTCTTAGTTCAAGGAATATCATACCACGGCATGAAGTCTTAAGTCAAATCTCCGTTGCTTTTTGCTGAATGCTTCATTACTCTTTGGCATTTCTATCCACGATTCCATGGCAATAATCTCATTATCTTGTTCGAGTATTGTGTGCGATATTGTATTCGGGATAGTAAGCGTGCTGCATACTCATTTCCTCTAAGACTTTCGCTTTGGAGCCAGGGATTTAAATTATCGATCCAAAGCTCATAATTGTCTTTCAGTAGATAGTAGAGATATTTCTCGGCAGTGCTGGCTTTCCTTCCGCCTGTTTCTAATAACTGTTTCAATAAGCTCACAGCATATTCTGTATTTACTTGATCGCTCAAGTAACCCATCGTAGATATTCGAAGACTAAAACAGGCAATGATCCGATCCAGACGGTTCAGTGACATTACTTGCAACTCCGGTGCATCTTCCACATTCAAAGGAAAGATCTCTCGTTCCCTGCTTCGTAACTCAAATGTATCTAAATCAATATATTTTATACCGTTTCCTTTGGTACTCCAATTCATATTCCAATGCGCAAGAACAAGGGTTGCTGCCTCATCTCCGCTTGCATGTCCCATCTCAATCAATCTCATAACCTCTTTCAAGGAACTGGACTGTTCACAGGGTATCTCAGACCCTACCTCCAGTAAGATCGTAGGAATAATCGCACGAGAATAACCAAAACCGACAGCTTCCCAAAAATATGCTAAAGCTTCTGTCACTTCGTTCTTATACAGACAAGAGATCCCCTTCTGATAGGTTGCGTTCATTTGAATAGCAGAAGTCCCTTCCTTTATATGGTTTGCTTGTGTTACTTTCTGTTCGCCATCGATTTGGTTTTCCGTATTGTACATAATCTATTTCCCCCACAGATGATGTAAAAGTTGCTCAATAGTATGATATTATTTTGACAATACAAATGCAAGACTACTGTAATAACTCGTATATCTCATGACATAACTGTGAGTTTTCTTCCTATCAGAAAAGTATGGCTTCCATATCCATTACCGAAAGAGGCCTGTAAAAATAGTACCCCTGGACCTCATCGCAATCATTGTTTTCCAAAAACAGAAGCTCCTTCTCAGTCTCCACTCCTTCCGCTACATTATTGCAATCAAACTTCCAATATTTCTTCAAAAAAAGCACCTATTTCACGGTTTGATGTGAATTCCTGTGGTTAGACAAATCTAATCTTAGGGGCTCACATTATAACCGAGATAAGGTGCCATGTTGCGATTTATTTAAATTTTGCTATTCTTTTCTTCGTACGATATCATACATGTCTAGCTTGACACCGAAATCAACATAGATCATTTGTAGGGGATGGGGACAGCTTTCCATCTCATTGTCATCCGAATCCTTGATCTTTTGGACTACGGCTTCTATTGTATCTCCATTCGGCTTGATAATCTCAATCTTCTCGCCCAAGGTGAACTTATTCTTCTGTTCCAGCTCATACAGGCCATTCCTCTCGCCCGAGACAGTGCCAAGATAGGTGTATGCCTTCTCATAGGTATTATGGTCGTAGATCTGATCCTGGTGCTCCGGTTTACCAAAGAAAAATCCTGTTGTAAATTGACGGTTAACCCCTTTTCTGATCTCTTCCATATATCCGGGTTTGTTCGCCTCATATAGAGCAGGATCCGCAAAGAATTCATCAATCGCCTTACGGTAAGTTCTTGCCACCGTAGCAACATACAAAGCCGTCTTCATCCTTCCCTCTACCTTAAAACTATTAATCCCAGCCTTCACAAGTTCAGGTATATACTCAATCATGCAGAGGTCCTTGGAGTTAAAGATATAGGTTCCTCGTTCATTTTCCTCGATCGGAAGATATTCTCCCGGTCTGGTCTCCTCCACAATATGGTATCTCCATCGGCAGGAGTGAGTACAGGCACCCAGATTCGCATCTCTTCCGGTAAAATAATTACTCAATAAGCATCTGCCGGAATAAGCGATGCACATTGCTCCATGAACAAAGGTCTCGATCTCCATATCGGCAGGAATTCTGCTACGCAGTTCCACAAGTTCTTCGAGCGACAGCTCTCTGGCTGATACCACTCTGCTGGCTCCCAACTTATGCCAGAACCGATAGGTCTCATAATTTGTATTATTTGCCTGGGTGCTGATATGAAGTTCCACCTCAGGAATCTCCTCCTGTGCTATACTGAATACACCGGGATCAGAGATAATTAAAGCATCCGGTCGATTCTCACCAAATTCCCTTAGTTCTTTAAAATAAGCCCGAATCCCACTCAGATCCTGATTATGGGCAGTAATATTCGCTGTAATATATACCTTCTTCCCGTAGGAATGAGCAAATGCTATTCCGGACTTAATATCCTCCATCGAGAAGTTCTTCGCTTTTGCCCGAAGTCCATACAGATCACCGCCGATATAAATAGCATCGGCTCCATAAATCACTGCTGTTTTAAGTGTTTCTAAATTGCCTGCCGGAATTAAAAGCTCCGGCTTCTTAATAAATTCATTCATAAATTACCTCATTCCTGCGCAATCTTCTGCGCCTCCTGCCTGCAACCGGGATAATACCACCATCAACATAACTAGATGCGATGGCTTAATGCGATACCATCTCCAACCGGCAATATCACGGATGACAGTTCTTCCATATGAGTGATGGTATGCAGATACTCTCTCATTCTGGAATGGATCGTTCTGTCTCTTCTGGTAATACTGTATCTCGAGTTGGTAACTGTACCATCTTGAAGAACATTATCCGTTACCAATAATCCATTCATCTCAAGCAACTTCATCAGCTCAGGCAGAAAGCTCATATATTGGGCCTTAGCAGCATCTAAGAAGATAAAATCAAAGCTTGCCTTCTCTTCCACCAATTGCTTCAGTACCTCTAATGCTTCCCCTTTGATCAATTTAATCTTATCTTTGTGAGGATAAATTGGATTCGTAAGATTCTTCTCTGCTTCTACCAAACGCATCGCGACCTTTTCAATCGTAGTTATCTTACAATCCGCACCGGTATGCTCACTCATAAAGAGGGCGGAAAAGCCAATGGCTGTTCCGACCTCCAGGATACGTTTTGGTTGTTGTAATGTCAGCAAAAACTTTAAGGCTCCCTGGGTATCTTTTTTGACAATCGGAACATAATGTGCAAGCGCATCTGCTTCAAGAGCTCTCAGCTCTTGCGGCAATTCCATTCCCAAAGAGTTAATATAGGCTGTAATTCTCTCATCTACAATCATATAATCGTAAGCCTCTTATCTATGACAGCTAATCCCCCACTCGATCGGAGATTAATGTACATTGTTTGGTTAATTCTTTTGCTCAGTAGCAGCACCGGTATCGGTTGTACTACCATCCTTTGATGCACCCTCGTCCACTTTACCCTCTTCATCCTTAACGATGGACTTTGAATAATCTGTGATTACTCCCAGAATCTCATTATAAGTCATCGAAGAATTGATTATGTAAGTGCCGGGCATGATTACATACTCTTGAAGCTTTGTCTTAAGAAAGAATGAATACTTACTCTTTATCGCATGATTCAATTCCAGCTTAGTAGCAATGTCCATCTTGGATTCACCCTTCGTTATCTGGAAAATAATATCCCTGCCAGGTGCTTCATCCACTGTGTCCGGCCCATAGAGCTGATAGGTGAAGGTATAAGCAAATTTGCTGACATTGATGATTAAAATAACCACTAAAATATAGAAAAATATATTCATCAGTAACCGCACAATAAAACTCGTTACCTTTAATGTTAATTTAACTGCTGTGGACCTAGTCGCCATGTGCTTACCTCTCCAACTTGAACTTATTACTTGTAATTTCATTATAACCTAAATGCCTACTGAACCCGGAAGAAGTAAGGAACGAATACAATTGTACTGGTTTCGCAGCTTCTTCCTATGTGAATTTCTTAAATTCACACTTACCGGTATAGCAGGATTTCTCCTGAATACCGGTAAGTTACTATAATTTGATCGTTACACTTCCATGATAATCGGAAGTATCATCGGATTTCTCTTTGTCTTCTTCCAAATAAAATCACTGAGGGAATCCTTGATTTCTGTCTTCATCTTACCCCAGTCTGCATTATTCTTAGTCAGACACTTATCCAGTGCCCGCTCTACTACATCTCTTGCTTCTTCCATCAGGTTCTCGGACTCTCTTACATATACAAAGCCTCTGGATACGATATCCGGGCCTGCCATCACCTGGTTGCTATATTTTTCAAGAGAAATAACTACAATAATCAAGCCGTTCTCGGATAATAACTGTCTGTCACGAAGAACGATGTTACCAACATCACCTACACCAAGTCCATCCACAAGAATACCCTGTGCAGGAACCTTTCCGGTAACTCCGGCCTGTTCATTGGATAAAGTCAGTACATCACCAGAAGAGATAACAAAGATATTCTCCTTTGAGATACCTAAGGATTGTGCCAACTCAGCATGACGCATCAGATGTTTATATTCACCATGTACCGGAACCGCATATTTCGGCTTCAGCAAGGTATACATCAACTTAATCTCTTCTTGGCAGGCATGACCGGATACATGTGTATCCTGATAGATTACCTTAGCGCCTTTCATCGTCAGTTCATTGATTACCTTAGACACTGCCTTTTCATTACCAGGGATTGGTGTTGAACTCAGGATAACAACATCTCCAGGCTTAATGAATACCTTTTTATGAATGGATGCTGCCATTCTCGGAAGCGCTGCCATGGTCTCGCCCTGACTGCCTGTGGTGATCAACACCAATTGATCATCGGTATAATTCTTCATCATCTCGATGTCAATCAGCATATTATCAGGCATCTTGATATAGCCTAACTCTTTTGCTACAGTAATGATATTTACCATACTGCGACCTTCGATGACGATCTTTCGATTAAATTTTGCCGCAGAATTAATTACCTGTTGAACTCGGTCAACGTTTGAGGCAAAAGTAGCAACGATAATTCTTTGCTTTGAATAATCAGAGAATATACTGTCAAAGGTCTTACCAACCGTACTCTCTGACATAGTATAGCCCGGACGCTCTACATTCGTACTATCGCAAAGAAGAGCTAATACACCCTTCTTACCAATCTCACCGATTCTCTGTAAATCAATCGGCTCACCGAAAACCGGTGTATAATCTACTTTAAAGTCTCCTGTATGGAAGATAATACCTGCCGGAGTAAAGATTGCCAACGCAGAAGCATCTGCAATGCTATGGTTTGTCCTTATAAATTCAATACGAAAACATCCAAGATTAATGGACTGTCCGTGCTTTATCACTTTTCTCTTTGTATTCTTTAATAAATTATGTTCCTTTAACTTGCTTTCAATGATTGCAGTTGTTAACTTGGTAGCATAAATCGGAACATTGACTTCCTTAAGTATATAAGGCAGGGAACCGATATGATCCTCATGACCATGGGTTATAACAAAACCCTTCACCTTATCAATATTATCCTTCAGATATGTGACATCAGGAATAACCAAATCAATTCCCAACATCTCATCCTCCGGGAAGGATAATCCGCAATCTATAACGATGATACTATCCTCATACTCAATTGCGGTAATATTCATACCGATCTGTTCCAATCCACCAAGCGGAATAATTTTTACGCCTTTCAAATCTGTTTGTTTCATAACTTTCTTTTCTTTTTCTTTCAAATAATTGCACCTCCAATGGTTTTATGTACTTACTTTGTCCATTCGTTAAGTGCATTCAATATTAGATTAGATATTAATAGATTTATTTGCCCTACAAGTTTTGCAATGACCATATAGTTTTACTTCATGGTCAACCACTTCAAATCCCATGGTTGATAGTATCCGTTCTTCTAAAGTCTCTAATAGATCATCTTGGAATGCATATACATTTCCACAATCCAGGCATATTAAATGATGATGATGGTGGCAAGCTTCTTCTTTGCTTCCCTTGCTAATCTCATAGCGTACATAACCATCATCAAGATTCAATTTATCTATTAGATTCAACTCTGATAATACTTGAATCGTACGGTAAACAGTAGCAATACCGATCTCGGGATATTGTCCTCTGACATAATCGTAGATTTCCTCCGCTGTCAGATGCATCCCCGGTCTGCTGTTCAGAACCTCCAGTATAGCTACTCTTTGTGTAGTAACTTTTAGTCCATTCTGTTTCAACAAATTCTTAAACTGTTCCTGGTTATCAGGCATATCATCACCTATTTTCATCTAATCCTAATTTCATGCATTTAATCTCATGTGTCCTATATATTAAATATACAAGATGAATTGGCAATCCAATTCCCTTGTTTTTAATCAAATAAATTAATATAATTCAATGTCATCTAATAATTCCTTGAATATCGCAGCAACAGACTCCAGCTCCTGCTCATCCTCCACAATATCGTATACCGAATCTTCATCGGTATCCTTCGAAATATCTTTAAAAATCAATGCCTCAGCGTCTTCCTCGTCATCAGTAATTGTACTGACTAAGAGGTAATCGGTTCCACCCAATCTTGTTTGCTCTATTACCTGAAATACAACCTCTTCTCCATCTTCTGTGGTGAAGTTAATCTCATCCGGTCTATTGTTCATCTTTGTTCTCTTCTTTCTTCATAAAATGCAGTCTGTCTAAGTAACCCTGCAAAATCAATACGGCAGCTAATTTATCAACAACCAATGCTTTTTCCTTATAATTCAAGCCTCCCTGGTCCAGTACCTGATGTGCCGCTACGGTTGTCAGTCTTTCGTCCCAGAGTACGACCTCTAAACCTGTTCTTTGTCTGAGCTTCTCGGCAAATTCTTCTGATTTTATCGCACGTTCTCCCACTGTATTATTCAAGTGTTTGGGATAGCCCAGCACGATTAGCTCAACCTTATATTCAGCAATTAATTCTTCAATTCTGGCAAGTGTCTGGCGTAGTTTGTTCTCTTGCTTCCTGCGGATAACTTCAATTCCTTGTGCTGTCAGCCCGAGACCATCACTAAGAGCAACGCCGACTGTTACAGAGCCGTAATCCAGCCCCATGATTCTATTCATCTTTACCACCGTTCCGCCGCCTTCGGCGGCACTAGCAACTCTCTATGACATAATATCTCATTGTAGAACATTTCCTATTGCTGAGTGATTGCTACTTAGAACTACTATCTCGTTCCAGCTCATTGTCAATGTAAAAACGTAACAACTCCTCAATGATTTCATCGCGCTCTACTTTCATAATTAAGCTGCGAGCTCCCTTATGGCTTGTTATGTAGGTTGGATCTCCTGACATAACATATCCCACGATTTGATTGACTGGATTATATCCCTTTTCTGTCAGAGCGGAGTACACCGTACGAATTACATCACTTACGATCACTTCTGTATCCTTTTGCACTTTAAAATACTGTGTATTGTTTAATTTCTGCATTGAATCACTTCCTTTTCCAACTTATTCATTCGTTCTTAACAACAACAATGCTGTTATAGAATCTATATAATGTATATATTAATATATTTAGGAAAAAAATTCAATTAGTTATTTCACAAAGGAGTATTTCCTCTGTTAACAAACCGGTTACTCTTACTTTCAGAAGCTGGTTGGAGAGCTCTCGGTTATCCTCTACCGCTAATTTCAGATACCTTTCGTTATGACCGATTTGATAGAATTTACCATCCTTTTCCATAGACTCTTCAAAAAGAATTTTCTCTATTCTGCCCAAGAAATGAGCTTGGTATTCTTCTGACATCAAATTCGATACCGAGATAAGCTCGTCACTTCTTCTTGACTTTACCTCCTCCGAAATCTGATTCGGCATAACAGCAGCTTTCGTTCCGGCACGCTTTGAGTATTTGAATACATGAATGTGAGAAAAGCCTATGCTTTGCACAAAATCTATCGTCTGTCTGAATTCTTCCTCTGTTTCTCCGGGAAATCCAACGATGACATCGGTGGTAAAGGAAGGATATTCAAAATGACTTCGGATTAATTGCACTCTGTCATAATACTCTGAGGCACTGTATTTGCGGTTCATTCTTCTTAAGACACTATCGCTGCCGCTTTGCAGAGACAGATGAAAATGAGGGCAAAATTGTCTTACCGATGAAACCACTGCAAGAAAATCCTCTGTAATGATCCTTGGCTCGAGGGAACCCAGGCGGATGCGTTCAATTCCGGGAAGCTCACCAATCTTAACAATCAACCTCGCCAGTGGCAGCTCCTGATCCGCTATATCTTGGGTATCTGTATCCAGACCAAGCAGATCGGATCCATAAGAAGAGATATGGATACCGGTTAAGACGATTTCTTTAAAGCCTTTCACGGACAACTCCGTGATCTCCGTAAGAATGTCCTCTTCTTTTCTGCTTCTAACCCTTCCTCTGACATAGGGGATGATGCAATAAGAACAGAAGCGGTTACAGCCATCCTGTATCTTGATAAATGCTCTTGTTTTCTCCATGGTAGTGATGACATGAAGCTCTTCATAGTCCTTCTCCGAATTGATATCAACCACCAATTCTTCTTTATCGTCGCTTTCCCTGCAACGCTCCACCATCCGAACAATATCTGATTTCTTATTATTACCGACGACGATATCTACTGCACTGTCTGCTAGTAAAACCTCTTCCGCCGCCTGGACGTAGCACCCGACTGCTGCGATAATTGCCTGAGGGTTTCGATGCTTCGCTTGGTGTAGCATCTGACGCGATTTGCGGTCTGCGATATTTGTTACCGTACAAGTGTTAACCACGTAAACATCTGCTACTTCTTTAAAGTCCACTATATCATATCCGGCTGCTTCGAACATTCCTCGCATCGCCTCGGTTTCGTAAGAATTCACCTTACAGCCAAGGCTTAAAAAAGCCGCTGTTTTCTTCATTATATCAGTATCCTTTCTAACTTAAACACGAAAATTTATTCTCTATTGTCTATTTACTTATACAACTTTCCGCTTTATTTTTATGAACTTTGTATATTGACTTTTAATTAGGTAAATTATAGTATATACATATACCGAATAAAGGAGGAGTTATTAATGAAGACAGTAAAGATTTCTTTAAATTCAATCGATAAGGTAAAAGCTTTCGTAAATGACGTGACAAAATTTGATTCCGATTTTGACTTGGTTTCTGGTAGATACGTTATAGATGCAAAATCCATTATGGGTATTTTCAGCCTTGACTTATCGAAAAACATTGATTTAAACATTCATAGTGAGGATGATGGTATCCTTGCAATTTTGAAGCCTTACATTGTTGAATAATTTCAAAGCTATATCTTGAGGTTGTCTGTGAAGACAACCTCTTTTTTTGTCTGTCATTTTGTAACATATCAACATTGTATGCTAAAGTAATATATTTCACTTTGATATTGTTACTGCGATGCAATTACATACATTTTACAATTACTTAACATTAACAATCTCAACCGTATTTAATGCAGTTTCAATCATTTCATTAATCTTCTCTTCCAGCTTCTCTTCAGACCGTTTGATTACCTTGATACTTGGCTTTGTCACCGGATGCTTTGCAACAAAGATGGTACAGCAATCCTCGAAGGGTTGGATCGAGGTCTCAAAGGTATTGATTTCCTTCGCAATCTCTACGATATCTTTCTTATCAAAAGCAATTAACGGACGATAAACGGGCATATTACATACTTCATTCGTTGCAGCAAGGCCTTGCATGGTCTGACTTGCAACCTGACCCAGACTCTCGCCGGTGATTAATCCGAGACAATTCTCTTGCTCTGCCAGCTTCTCAGCGATCTTCATCATATATCTTCTCATGATGATTGTCAGCTCTTCATGGGGGCATTGGTCATAGATGTATAGCTGAATATCGGTGAAATTAACGACAAAAAGCTTCATCGGTCCAGTGTATTTGGAAACGATGGTTGCGAGGTCAACTACCTTCTGTTTTGCACGGTCACTGGTATACGGCGGTGCGTGAAAATAGGTTGCTGCCAAGGATACCCCTCGTTTTGAGAGCATATAGCCTGCTACCGGGCTATCAATTCCTCCGGAGAGTAAAAGCATAGCCTTACCGTTACAGCCGACGGGCATTCCTCCCAGTCCGGGGATGATAATAGAATATACATAACATTTCGTACGAACTTCAACGGTAACTCTTACGGATGGCTCATGTACGTCCACTTGTAATTCCGGGAAGCGGTGTAACAGATATGCTCCCATCTCAATACATATCTCCGGTGAGGTATAAGGATAATTTTTATCCGCACGCTTTGCCTCCACCTTAAAGGTGAAATTACGGTCGGGATACATCATCTCTACATAGTCACCAACTCCTTGGGTTAAAGACTCCCATTCAGAGCTTTCGATTACTGCAACGGGACATAACGAAGAAATACCAAACACCTTTTTCAAGGCTGCTACGGTCTCCTCATAGTCATATCCGTCCGGACATTCTACAAATATTCTGCCCTGTTCTTTGCTGACCATATATTCGCCAAGGCCGTTTAATGCCTCCTGAACACGGTCACGAAGAGCATTTTCAAAGATATATCGGTTGTTACCCTTTAATCCTATCTCTGCATACTTTATAAGAAATGCTTTAAACATCTTTCCTCCATCTACGTGCGAAGCACGTCATCTCGTATCGTATTTTACTATCAGGCTCCTTGTTGCAACCTGTTATCTTATTACTTCTTTCTCGTATACTTCCTCAAAACCGGTAATAATTCCTTGATCTGTTCTATAGTATAATCAATCTCTTCCTCTGTCGTCATACTGGACATCGAGAAACGCAGCGTAGAATCCATCAGCTCTTTCGCTAATCCAATCGCAGTTAATGTCACGCTTGGTGTAGGATGATGAGAACTGCACGCAGAACCCGAGGACACATAGATGCCTTTGTCCTCCAGTGAATGTAGGAACACCTCACTACGCACCCCGCGAAAACTGACGCTCATCACATGCGGAGCCGTTTTCTTTAATTGCTCCATCGAATAGTCCGGTGCACATCCGGCCGGTATACCGTTGATCGTTGTATCCTCCAGCTGGCTAATCTCACGGAGAAACTTCTGCTTCAATCGATACATTCTCTCAATCTTAGCATCAAAATCAAGATACAATTCTGCTACGGCTTGTCCTAATCCGGCGATACCCGGTACGTTCTCTGTTCCGGAACGAAGCCCCTTTTGATGACCTCCTCCGAAGACAACCGGATTGATTTTAATTTTTTCATTTACATAAAGAGCTCCGATTCCCTTGGGACCATGAATCTTATGTCCGCTAAAGGATAACAGGTCGATGCCCTCACGCTTCGGATAAATGCGGTATTTGCCAAAAGCCTGCACCGCATCTACATGGAGAATCAGATCTTTCTTTCTATTTTTAAGCTCTTTTGCAAGCTCTGTAATCTCTTGCACTGCACCGATTTCATTATTCACATACATTATGGATACCATCAAGGTATCCTCTTTGATTAGCTCGAACAGCTTTTCTTTGATCAGTCTGCCGGAGTTGTCCACCGGAGCAAAGCTGATCTCAAACCCCATTTCCTCAAGGTGTACCAAAGGCTGATGAACCGAAGGGTGCTCAATTCTGGTGGTAATTATATGATTACCACGACGTCGGTTAGCGAGTGCTGTTCCCACCAGAGCCAAGTTGTTTGCTTCTGTTCCGCCGGAAGTAAAGATGATCTCCTTTGGCTCCACCTTTAGGCTAGTGGCAATAATCGAAGCAGCTTCCTTCATGTATTGCTCGGCTTTTACTCCAAGTCTGTGCATGGAGGAAGGATTGCCATAATCCTCATATAATGCCTGGACCAGTTTGTCTCTAACGCCTTCGGTCACTTTAGTCGTTGCTGAATTATCTAAATATATTTCCATTCCTGTCCCATCCTTGCGTAAATCTTTCAAAGCGCAGAGCGCACCTATGTTATCTAGTATACCACATCTATCCATAAATATAAAAGGAAATTACTTTTTACCGCAAATTCTGATATGTTAAACGGTTCTTCTCCAACAGTTTTAAAATATAATAAGGATTTACACTTAGTTCTCCGGCACCGGTTTCCACATAGATCCCCAGATGCAAGTGAACATCAAACTGCCCTACTGTGCCTTCTTTCCCATAACCACTATCTCCCATAAATCCCAACAATTGACCGGCGAGAACCTGATCTCCTTCTTCGAGTTCTTCTGAATATGAGTTCAAATGTGCATAGTAGAAATATCCTCCCGAGGGTGATCTTATGCCAATACGATAGCCCCCCTGTTCCAACCAGCCCATCTTCTCTACTACACCCTCAGTTATGCTTATTACCGGATAATAACCGCGTATATTATTCTTAGCCATGATATCTGTTCCTTCATGCCTACGGTTACCGCCATAGCTTCGAAGCTCACTCCAGGTATCCACAAAGGAGATATCTGCCTTGTCTCCCTGAATCCTCGGGACAGGGAAATACTCAAGATCTGCCAGAACAGCTTTGTAGTATCCCATTAACTTAACAAATCCCTGTTTTTTACCAACCTGACCAAGAGCGGACAGAAACAGGTCCTGATCCGCCAGTCTTCCCTTCGTGAGATCAAAAGAGCTGGTAAACATACTGAAGGTTAGATATGCAAACGGATCGATCCTTACACCTCGATCTAAAAGCGAATGATGAAATTTAACCTTCGTCATTTGCACCTGCGCATCTTCAAGAACATTGGATGATAGCTTCATTTCACGGAAGGCATCGTAGTTCACACCTTGAAGCAAAGTCCGTTGAAGCAACCTCTGTGTAGACAGTTTGTTTAGCTGCAGACCGGTAACATATAGTACCGGTAGTAATAACAGAACTATAAATAAAGCACGATAGCTTAAACGATCCATATTTCTCTGATGCCTTGGCTTTATCCCATATTTGATTCGCCCCATGTTTTCTCACGCTCCAATCATTGTCTTAGGACAAATAATTATATGTCCAAATCAGAGCGAATATAACTTATGGCGGACCATGAAAATCTATGCAAGACTCAAGTGCATGCAGACATGCAGAATTACGAATGCCTGATGCACTTGACTATAGTAAGTCTTATAGTTTTAATCAATTATCACTGGTTGTTGCTGCAGCAGGAGTCGGAGCACCGGTCGGTGCTGTTACACCGCTAGCATCTGTACCTGTAGTAACCGAATCTTCACCAAAGATGAATTTATGAAGAACATCAATATTTGCCTGCAGATCCGGAATTAATACATCCATACCACGAACCTTTACATTATCTGTGAAGGTACCATCTGCAGGAATTCTCAGCTGAGTGATATCCATGGTTCCCATTTCGATAAAAGTATTTAACAAAATTTCAAAGTTCTTACTATCTATATCCGTGGTGATCATCGGAAGAACATTAAACATCATGCTGGCCAGTTCTACTTTACTCTTCGTTTTATATTTATCAAAAATAGCATTCAATACAATACGATGTCTGTCCGTACGTCCATAATCATTATTATTACCGGTGATGGTTGCTCTCTTACGAACACGGGAATAGCCAAGTACTTGGTTACCATTCATAAGCTGTTTACCGGCTATCACATTACGATATTGAGGTTTTGAGATATAGTTGGTAGAATTCAAGTATTTTGCTTCACCCTCCGTCAGGGTTAGTTCCAGACCGCCCAGCTTATCAATAATCTTCTCAAAATTCTCAAAGTTAACTTTAACACAACCATCTAATTGAAGATCAAAATTTAACGCAATTGTCTCATACAATAAATCAAGACCACCGCGTTCATAAGCACTGTTCAGCTTATTATCCTTGTAGCCCGGAATCTGAACAAAAGTATCTCTCATAAGAGAAGTCAACTTAAGCTCCTTCGTATTTGTATTCATGGTAGCAACTACAATTACATCGGTTCGTCCTCTTCCATCCCCTGAGCCGATCGCTTCTTCGCCCAGTAGCAG
>JAGFXQ010000050.1 GCA_017861355.1 Bacillota bacterium | reverse complement strand
AAAATCGGAAGAAGAAATTTAACCATAGGACCTACTAATGCTGCAAGACCCTCATTCGGAAGAAAACCATCCGGAATGAATAACATAGTTATAAAGCCCCATGCAATAAATGCACCAATGTTTGGTAATACCATACCACTAAAAAATCTACCAAATGCTTGAATTTTTTCTTTCATAGTTTATTCTACCCTCTCACTTCAAAAATAGGTTGTTTGTTTGTATTTCTGAAGAACTGATTGGCCAATCATCTTCTTAAGATAGTTTCATTATAAAGCTTATATTGAAATCTTTCAATTCGAACAAATATGATTTTGTCGCTATCTAATAATGACATGATTAAAAACCGCCTGTTTTTTTGCATTTTGCACAAGAGATTATTGCGGTAGAATAAATTCTTTGATCTTTTTATCTCTGTCACTCTATTCCGAAACCAGACATGATATCCTTTATGAGTGTGGTATTGATCATAGTATATCTTAAGTTGAAGCAGCGCCTCTGATCACTATTCTATGAATTCTGGCTGTAGGAAAAATATTCGCTCAGCTTCTCATCCTTACGGTCCAGGATAATATCCGAATTCACGATGCCTTTCTTATTCAGGAAATGAATTGTCTCTTTCATAAAATCATCGGTACCGACGACATAATAGATCGCGGCTGACTTCTCCGGCAGATTGGTAAGTGCCTCATAAAAACCGGCGCGGGAGGTAATCCATTCATTATGGTAATCCTCACCTGTCAGAGGATCCAGTTCCTTACGAAAGAGAAATTCTCCGGAGGAGTTAACATTTATATTAAGCAAATATGGTATATTCGATCTATCCTGAAGGTAAGCTAGAATCACCGGACGCATCGTCGCCATACCAACTCCCATGGAGAGTAGAATGATCGGCTGATTCATATGCCTTAAGAACATTCTTGAACCGAACTTGAAGAGGATTAATTCATCTCCAACCTTCTGTTCAGCCAGCTTTGTCTTGAATTCCGAGTTGCTTCCCGGCACCTTTGTAGTGATACCGATCCGATTCTCAGAGGATAGGGTTGTGATTGACATATGACGAAGCCAATTCTTATTCGGTAGCTCACCTGCATCATAACCGAGATGGGCTAGATGAACATGCGCGCCCTCTGACCAGGTTAATTCCGTTGGTTTATCAAAATAAAAAGACTTGATTCCGTTTATTTCATCCACTATCTCAACTATTTTCAACTGATATTTCTCCATAGACGCTCTCCTTTACTGACAACAATGAGGAAGTTAAAGTCACGACTAAAACCGATCCATTTTTCTAATACTATTGTATCTTATCGATTCTTCGGAATCAACTGTGACATAGATCTATATTTTCAAACAAATATCTTGACATGCAACCAAAAGGTTGCTAATATAGGTTCATGGATAATATATTTAATGCTTTAGGTGATAAATCACGTCGATACCTGCTGGATCTGTTATATGAGAGAAACGGCCAATCTCTCACCGAATTAAGTTCAAGATTAGATATGTCCAGACAGGCAGTAACAAAACATCTGAAAATATTAGAAGTTGCGGGGTTAGTGATCCCTATATGGAAGGGGAAGGAGAAGCTGCATTATCTTAATCCCGTTCCCTTAAGACTGATCTATTCCCGTTGGATCAGCAAGTTTGACGAGGACCGGATCGAAGGTCTATATGAACTAAAAAATGAGATTGAGAATTCTACTCAGGAGGTTAAAATGAAAGGTTTTGCTTATCAAATAGTTATAGCATCAAATTCGGAGAAGGTCTGGGAGGCGATTACAAAGCCGGAATTTACTCAGAAATTCTGGTTTGGGCGTAGTGTGATATCTGATTGGAGTATCGGCTCCAGCGTAACGGTTATTACACCGGAGGGCCAGGAAGAGGTACAAGGAAAGGTTCTGGAATATGATCCCTACAAGCGTCTCTCTTACACCTGGAAGACATCGGATGTAACTGCAGAGGAAGCAACTACGGTAGTTTTCGAATTGCAGGAGATGGGTCCCATGGTAAAGCTGACCATCCTTCATGACATGGATGCAGAAAGTGCTAAGTTCCAACAGGCTGCTGCCGGATGGACCTTTATCCTCTGTGGACTTAAGACATTCTTAGAGACCGGAGCTCCTATGCCGGCGATGCCTTGGAAGAAATAAAAGTGAAATAATTTTATATTGAATTATAGAAATCAGCACCATCCCGTAGCGGACCCTTAGATTAGATTTTATCTAACCTTATGGGTTCACTACAGGGTGATGCTGATTTTTTACCGAGTTTAAATCAAGATTCACTAGATAATGCAATTTAGGTCTTATTTATAATTTCTTCTCTTTGATGATATGATACAGACCAGTGTCTTCTCTATCAATACGCTTCTTCAAAGCGTCGATCATAAGATTCGCTTCTTCTACAAATACATTTTCCTGCCCTTTTATCTTGCTGCCTACATTATATTTATTTTTGAATATGGTATACTCCTCTGCTAAGTGCCCCATTTCCTGTATATATTGATTTACCATATTCCGAATATCTTCATCCGTTGAAACAAGCAAATTTGGATATAAAAACTGATCCTCTTCCAGAAGATGCATTTTCAAAAACCCCGCTAATTTGCTTATATGTAAAGCTACTTCTGATAGGTTAATTCCCGCACTTCCCTTTTGCAGTTCATCTTGTATGATGACAATCTCTGATTTAATCGAATCATGCTGCCTATTTAGATTTCCTAAGTTTATCATATGTTCCTCCTGTTTTTGAATTCATTGCTCACACTGATTATTCTATTCCAATCTCAAATTATCACCTTGATTTAAGTCACATTTTATAATCCTACATCATCTTTCATCCATCGTAATTTTGTTCGAACTATTTTAATTGGATATATCATGAGCTAGTTTAGATCTCCCGATACAACATGATCAGAGCCGTTGCTATACGCTTGCATCAACCGCCGCTCCGATGATATCTTCCGGAAGCAATTTCATCTTGTCAATGATATCCTGCACTTCCTTCTGAACATCCTTCTTAATCTCATTAAGATCAAGAATTTGTTTCGTGGTATCGTTCTGATTCAACGGATTAACTTTTTCCTCTTGTTTCTTCACCTCTTCTTTTTCGGCGGCAGCTTTCTCCTCGGCAGCTTTCTTTTGCTCTTCCATGTTCTTGTCAATTTGATCCTTCGTTTCGTCGATCAGCATCCCCATTATCTCTCCACTTGCAGCATCAAGGATCTTATCAGCAGCCACATTTGCATCCACCATGGAATGAGTTTTGACCCTTTCCAGATTGATCGCATTGATTGTGTTAACTTCATTCATTATAGTTTGTTGACTTTCGGCAATAATCTTTTGGAATGGTTCTTTTAATGTATCCAGTTCAAGGGATATCTTCTGGTATTCTGTCATCCCTTCTTTGTCGATGATTTCCAAGCGCTGTTGTTCCTCCTCGGACAGCTTAAGCTTAGGGTCCTTTCTCATGTCGCGCCGTTTTTCTAAGAGTTCCAAATCCAACTGTTCCTGGCTGTCACTTGTTATGCCATAGGTTTTCTTGAATTCTGTTTTATTTGCATCTATTCCGGCTATTTCTTTCTGATTCTTGTCGATTTCGTTCCTCATATCCTCAATTACGTTATGCCTTCTCTCAATATCACCGTCTATCTTAAGTTCATTATTAAAAGAATCGCCAATAATCTTCATAGCATCCTTCATCGCTTCTTTTCTTCTTCGTGCAATGCTATCGTCCGGCATATTAAGATTACCTGCATAGATATTTTTATCATTATTTTTCTTGCTCTGTTCAGACTTACGATTCGTCCGGGTATTTGCCTGATCTCCTGCAAATATATTTATTTCTGTATTTTTTATTTTCATCAAAACACCCCCTGTATAAGATTAATTCGTTTATCGGATTTATTCTTTTCCATAAAACATATATCGGCTATTCTTAAGTAAATTTTAAGTAGTTGTTAAATAAATCCAACCTTTTTTATTCGATATAAGCAGATAACCAATTGATAAAGATACGGAAAAATTGTATGATAGAACTAAGGATCAAGAATTGAGACAAGTAATATCTCATTCCGAAAATAGAGTAAATGAAGGGGGAAGCAAATTGAGGTACAGACAATTAGGGAAAACGGAGTTGAAGGTAAGTGAAATAGGATTAGGAGCAGAATGGCTGGAGCAACAGAATGCCCTCGATGTGAAAAAGGTGGTAGACCGAAGCAAGGAATATGGGATCAATATAATTGATTGCTGGATGTCTGAGCCTAATGTACGCTCTAATATCGGTATGGCAATAGCCGGTCAAAGAGAAGAATGGCTAATCCAGGGACATATCGGATCAACCTGGCAAGATGGTCAGTATGTGCGTACACGTGAATTAGATAAAGTAAAGGAAGCCTTTGAAGATTTATTAAGACGCTTACAGACAGATTACATCGACCTAGGTATGATCCATTTTGTGGACCAGGAAGAGGAGTTTCATAATATATTTAAGGGTGAATTCATAGAATATGTCCGTATGTTAAAGCAAAAAGGCACAATCCGTCATATCGGCTTAAGCACACACAATCCTGATGTAGCGAAGCTCGCGGCACTCTCCGGTGAGATTGAGATGATTTTATTCAGTCTTAACCCGGCCTTTGATCTTCTTCCTGCCAGTGAGGATATTAACGATCTTTTTAAGGATCATTATAATGATGAGCTCAGAGGAATTGCTCCGGAACGGGATGAATTATATAAGATTTGCGAGAGAGAAAATGTCGGTATCACAGTAATGAAGGGTTATGCTGGTGGAAGACTGTTCAATGCAGAGCAATCACCCTTCGGTATCGCATTGACACCGATCCAGTGCCTCCATTATGCTTTAACACGACCTGCGGTGGCTTCCGTCATGGTTGGCTGCAGAACACCGGAAGAGGTAGATGCAGCGGTAGCTTATGAAGAAGCGAACGAGGAGCAGAAGGACTATGCAACTGCACTAGCAAATGCACCCTATCATTCTTATTTTGGACAATGCACTTATTGTGGCCATTGTGCACCCTGCCCGGCTTTTATCGACATCGCAATGGTAAATAAGCTATATGATTTGGCAGTGCTTCAGGAGAAGGTTCCGGCAACGGTTCATGCTCATTACTCCAGTCTTCCGGCAAATGCATCCGATTGCATCAGCTGTGCTGCCTGCGAAGAGCGCTGTCCATTTGGCGTTCCGATCGTAGAACAGATGCAGAAAGCAGTAGAAATATTCAGATAAGGGCGTCATGTTCAATTTAACTATTTACTACTCACAGAATTTTTATGTAATTACAAAGATATCATGAAACATGCTCATAATCATTAGCAAATAGGGCAGTCAACCTGCCCTATTTGCGTTGTTATATTAATTTAATCTTCATTTAAGACCGTGACTTCTTTAAAATGACAATGACTACCTTCAAGTACACCCAATCCAATTTGCCCATGTAAATACGAATTATCCTCAATTTCAAACATTCTTTGCCCATTGATATAAGCCGTGATCAAATCATTGTTAACTGTTATTTTAAGTCGATAATCTTTTTTATAATCTAATTGATACGCTTTCTTTTCTAAAATCGAAAAATATTTATGCTTCTTAACTAATGCTATTGTATCCTTTCCATAAAAGCCAAAAGCATAACTTCTGACCCCACCCTGCACTCTGAATAGCATCAAATGATAATTGCCTGTTTGCGGGTTTAAAGTACATTCGTAAGTATAATTCTTATGGTTATAGTATCCTGTATAAGCTTCACCCTCATCACAGCAACTCCCGCTCAGATATTCTTTATCCAACTCCCATAAGCCGTTTTTACAGGTAAACTGACTGATTTCTTTATGCAATGTAGAATGCCCGAAACCATAATTCTCGATTCTTTCCTCTGCAAAATTAATATTATATGACGGCGACCCAGAAAAACCGAAGTATTTCATGTCAACGTTAAGAACTTTGTCATTAATTTTTGTATCTGCATTTTTATTAATTATAATCCCTGCTTCTTTTATCAGGCAGTCTTTAAGGTCCGGTATATGAAATTCCAACTCGGTCCATTCGTCAGTTAATTGATATATGTCAGAATAAATCATTTTATTATGATTCAAATCCTGAATATATATTCGTGCATAAAGCGTAAAACCGCTACGGTTATATAAAGCCGTTTTTACTGTTTGCCCCGGGTATAAGATAGGTGTAAAAGCCGGATCATATCTTGAATCATGCAAATCATCCGGCTGATAATATGTTTTATGATAAACAATTACCTCTGTATCGCTTTGCAACCTGTTCGCTGTTATTCTAAGGCAACGTCTCTCCTCAACCTGCACATTCTTTATGGTGATTTCTGCACTCTTATTGCTAGACTTAATTCTCATTGCCTGGTTTGATTTTGGTAAATTGAAGTGCAGGAAATAGTTATCTTGATACAGTATGTCTTTCCAATCCTTTGGTGGTTCTACTCCAGCGATTTTATAGCCCAGACCGCAAAACAGCTCTATACTTTGTGCTACTGTAGTAATATTCAACCCTCCAATAACGCTGGAGGAAAGCAGCAGATCATTCACAGGTCTGATCCACTTATCCTCAATATGCTCAATCCCAACAAATACACCCAGAATGGAACCAATATTCCCTGCATTACAATCCGTATCCCAGCCGCACATATTGCAGATACAAAGGGTCTTACTAAAACTCTCATCTCCGTATAGCATGGACAGTATCATAACTGCTGCGTTCGGAATTATGTGACAGCTTCCCGGATACTTGTCATAACCAAAGTTTTCTTGGATGTATTTGAAGCACTTCCTCCAATCTTTTTCAGAATCAGAGGTATAATACCCTATTACTGATTTAGCCATAAAATAGTATTCTGATTCCTCCGGAATAAGAGATAATCCCACTTCTATGATATCCATTAGACTACTTGCGTTATAGGCAGCGCTAATGCATCCCGCAACAAATCTCGCTCCGTTAACTCCTTCTCCATCATGCGAAACCCTCGCCATCTTTGCCGCATATTCTGCTGCCAACTGAGGTTCTCCCGGAGCTATAAATCCCCAGCAATCAGAGAAAATCTGACCACCTATCTGTTCCGCACATGCCAGGCCGTTTTGCTCAATAGAGCCTGATCTTGGAGCATCGATACCATGTTTTATGTTATTGTAAGCTGTATGTTCCGTCGATATTCCGTAACCACCCCACCAGAAGAAACCATGATTCTCAGGTGCATAATTTAGCCAGGTATAGCCCATTTCTTTTTCCGTTATTTCTCCGATTTTATAAGAATAATCTTTCAGCGCTCTGACAAAGAACAGTGGACCATTACTGTCATCGTCCGCTGCGTAATCCTGATAATCAACCAGATATCCATCGATATCACCATATATCTTGCTGATTTGATCATAGGTCCAGCCCTCGATTGGGGACCCCAGACGAATTCCTATGATTTTTCCCAGCCATCCTGCATAAGTCTTTTCTATATAGTTGTGCTGTATCATTGATTATCCCTCCTTTTATGACTTTATACTGCCCGCCGTCATTCCTTCCACAAAGTAATTCTGGAGAAGGACAAATACAAATACAATCGGGATCATGGATATCATACCGGCTGTAAATATCATCGCCAGATTTGATCCTTTTTCCGCAACAAATAATACATATCTGGTTGACACTGTCTTTAATACCGTATCCTGCAGAAAAGTATTCGCTACGGTAAACTCATTCCAAGTGCTGACAAACGCTATCAATGCAATTGTAGTAGCAATCGGCTTGGATAACGGGAAAATTATCTTCCCAATAATTTGAAAAGTCGTACATCCATCAATTACTGCAGCTTCACTCAACTCATTCGGGATACCGAGAATATAGGTTCTGGCCAAAAGTATGTTAAAAGGAAGGTTCATTGCTATGTAGATTAATATCAGACCAACATGGCTGTTTACCAGATTCATCTCTGAAAACCCATAATATAAAGGCGCAAGGTATGACAACAGTGGTATAGACATTGCAACACCAAAGTATATAATCAGAAAATTCTTAATTCGTATCTTTGTTTTTGCTATAAAGTATCCCATCAGCATGGCAAACAGCAATACAATTAAAGTAGTAATAATGCTGACTGTGATGCTGTTCAGATATGCTCTTGCATAACCACCAATCTTCCATGCATCAATAAAATTATTTATATTTATCTGCGTAGGAAAACCAATCGGAAATTTTTTAATTTCCTTATCTGTACGAAACGAGTTAAAAGTTATAATAACAATCGGTACAATTTGAAAAAATGCAACAATTATCAAAAACAGGTGTAAAATTATACGTTTGAACTTGGGCTTCATAGAAGTTAATCCTCCCCTCTTCTTCTGATTATTGCAAAAATCCCCAAAATAGCAAAAGAGAGAATCGCCTGGACAACTGCAATTGCACTAGCATATCCCGCCTGATATTTAAATAATGAATTTTTATAGAGCATCGTAGAAAGTAATTCAGATCCGGCTCCTCCTTTGGTCATAACCCAAACATATTCAAAAGTACCAATAGACCAAACCATGGTAGAGGTAATGATAAAGATGATTGTATTCTTTATGCAAGGTATCGTAACATACCTCATCTTTTCCAGTGTGTTGGCTCCTTCTACGTCAGCCACCTCGTATAAGGCAGGATCGATCTGTTGCAAACCACTCATAAAAATTACCAAAACAAAACCCCACCAATGCCAATTGTCTACCAACGCCACGGATAAAAGTGCATTTTTAGGAGCCAGCCAGTCTCTCGCTATAAAATCGAGGTTGAGCCTCTCAAATATAACATTAATACCAAAATAAGGGTTATAAAAGGTAGCAAATATTTTTCCTGCAATCGCTGCTGATATCACATAAGGAAGGAAGTAGATTGTTCTATAAATAATCTGTCCTTTTTTTATTTTCGATAGGAAATAACCTATTACAAAGCCCAGGATAATCGGAATCGTTAAGAATACCATCATCCATTTTAAATTATTGAGTAAGGCCTGGTAGAACTCAACGTCATGAAATAGCCGAACAAAATTTTGTACTCCGATAAAGTGCTTTTTACCTATCCCGCTCCATTCAGTAAAAGAGCCATAGACCGTATTAAACGACGGAACGATTACCAATAGAAAATGATACAAAAAGATTGGTAAGACAATAAAATATGCTAATTTACTTGCTCTTTTTTCAAATGCCACTTTCGATTTTTTTATCATATTTACTCCTTATAGATTACTGTTCCTATATATAAAAATCAATGTAATAGAAGGAGTAACCTCCTTCTATTACACTAATTCTCATCAATCTCAAGCTATTTACGGAAGGAACGGTATTGCGCCTGCTTCTCTTTCTTTCTCCGTTAATGATTGGATTTGTGTTAAGTAATCCTGAATGGAGATATTATTTTCCAATACATTAACAATGCCTTCATAGATATACACTCTTGTCTCAGGGGGGTAAAACGCATAAGTTGTATATCCATAATCGCCTTTGTTCAATGCATCATTGAGCAGCATCCACATGTTCTGTACTACCGGATCCAGTGATTTGAACTCGGATGAATCAATAGCCATCGGTGCTACGTCTAAGCCTGCTGCAAGAAAATCACTCTGAATGTCCTGGGTAAGTAACTTATTTAAGATATATCCAGCCAAATCGGGAGCCTCTGTATCCTTGGAAACACACCACATACCGCCGACTGCAATCGGTAAGTGAGAAGTTTCTGTATCGTTAATAGCCGGATGTAACATTACTCCTATCTTATCCTTCTGTTCTTGATCTAAAGGAGTAATCCAATATGTTGCCCAAGTACCTTCTAATTTAAATAATGCCTTATCATTTGTAAATGCATTAATTGCGTCATCACTTGTTAATACATAAGATTTACCATCAGCCAGATATCCCTTTTCATGCCAATTTTTATAGGTTTCTATTGTCTTATTGAATGCATCGTCTGTCCACTTTATTCCGTTATTTCCTTGCAATGCATCCTTAACTAAGCCTCTGCCGGTATAGCTTAACATAACAGATAAGTACCATTCTTGAGCCCATGGCCAATCCTGTGTACCCAGCATGATTGGAGTATATCCGTTATCTTGGGCAAGCTTCATCGCATTCTCAAATTCCGCTTCAGTATCAATATCCTCAGCTGTCAAGCCCAGCTTAGACATTATGTCCTTATTATACCACAGAACGATGCCCTCATAACCATATGGCAGGGTAAAAACCTTATCCTTTACCTTAGAAAGGTTATAAGCCCAGTCAAACAGGGTATTATTCCACTGTCCTTGCTCTGCATAAGAAGTGATGTCTAACAATAAATCTTGTTTTACATATTGAGCCACATCAGCAGGAGAGTCAAGAATAAAAATATCAGGCTTATCATTCGAGCTCATTCTGGTATTGGTGATATCTTTTCCCTGAGCTGATGTAAATTTCAACTTATAATTCGTTTTATTTTCGGTGTTATAGTCATTGATAATATTACTAAATGTTCCTTCAAGCGTTGATATTTGTTTTTCCTCTGTTGAAGGCACCGAAATCTCAAATTCTTTTTCCTCAGCAGTATTTTCTTTATTACTGTCCGTTGTTTCGGTATTGGTTACAGTGTCATTGGGTTTCGTTGTTTTGTCAGATTTTGCACACCCATACATACCAATCGATGTCAATAAAAGGCAACAAATAAGTGCTATTATTGATATTCTTTTTCTCATAATTTTCTCCTTTTTTTTGATTATTTTCTTATAGCAACTCCTGAGCCAGTTTGTCAATTACACTTCTTTCCGGTATCGAACTCTGTGCCCCTTTTTTTGTAACTACTACAGACGAAACTAAATTAGCAAATTCTATTGCTTCTTTGTTACTTTTTCCTTCTGCCAAGGCAACAGCAAATGCACCAACAAAACTATCTCCGGCTGCTGTTGTATCTTTGGCTTTCACCTTTCTTACTGGATAAATGATGGCATCTTCAGCGTTTGTAAATAGAGCACCCCTCTCTCCTAAAGTGACAATAACATTTTTTGTGCCTTTCTCTATCAACTGCCGAGCTGCCTTTTTCATGGAATCTTGTTCCAGGCTTGTTCCACGAATCATCTTGAGTAATTCTGTCTCATTTGGTGTCAGGTAATCTATCATATTGAAAGTTTCATCTGGTATTTCCTTCGGTGCTGGTGCCGGATTTAAAATTACGATTTTATTTAATTCTTTCGCTCTGGATATCGCATAATAGATTGCGTCATATGGAATTTCCATCTGAAGCAGAATGATATCACTTTCTTGAAAAAGTAAGTCTTTCTGCTTTAAATATTCTATATCACACTCCATATTAGCTCCGGGTATCACAATTATACTATTATTACCTTCTGAATCGATATAAATCAAGGCTGCTCCTGTATTGTGACCGTTAGTGATCTTAAGATTTGTCACATCCACATTACTTTTTGATAAAGCCTCTTTCTGGATGCGACCAAATTCATCATCCCCGATACATCCCAACATTTTTACGGACCCACCGAGCTTTCCAACCGCACAAGCCTGGTTTGCACCTTTTCCTCCAGGTATATACCGAAGCTCGCTTCCCAAGACAGTTTCACCTACATTTGGCATCTTGTCTAACTCTGTAACCAGATCCATATTAAGGCTACCAACAACCAATACCTTCTTTTGCATCATTTCCCCCCTTTCACTTTTAAGAAAACACTTACCGAAACTATTTTCTTTAATATTATAATAACACCTTTTTTATAATTGTCAATAATTATATTGCTTATTATACAATAAAACTATTTTACTAAATTGTTTTCCTGTACTATTTAAACATATTTGACATCTATGAAATAGTATAATATAATAATCGCAAATAGATAAGAAGAGGTAACGTATGACAATAAAAGATATTGCGAAGCTTGCTGGAGTCTCCATATCAACAGTTTCGAAAATCATGAATAACAAGGATGAAAATATTAATATAGAAACGCGTAATCGTGTTTTAAAGATAGTAAAAGAATACAATTATTCTCCATATGCCTCCTCCGTACAAGCCTCAACAACAAAAACATTTTTACTGGGTGTACTGTTGAATACTTCTTTTCATTCAAGTCAATTCACTCAGGGAATCGTTAAGGCAGCCCAGGGACATGGATATGCTGTATTATTGTTTCATAGTATGGATTCTCTGGAAGAAGAGCTGAAAAGTATAACTACTTTATGTAAGAACAAAATAGATTGTCTGATTTGGGAACCGGTCATCCATAATAGCCTGGAACACACGCACTTTTTTACCGAGAAAGAAATACCGATTCATTATGTGAATTGCCCTAATTTAGATAATTCCTATAATATTGATTTTGTTAAAATGGGATATACCGCAACTCAGAGTATGGTTAATTATCATCATACCAAAATTGCTTTTCTTATGAAAGATAACAGTATAAGATCCGAGCTTGCCTTTGAAGGCTTTAAACGGTGTCTGTTTGATAATGAAATAACTTATACAAATAATATGCTGATTACTCTTAATCAACCAGATTATATCTCAAATATGTTTGCAAATCATTTTACCGGAGTCGTCTCCTCCCATTATGCTATGTCCTTGAAGCTTTGCGAAGATCTGGACAAGCTGCAATATAGTATTCCTTATGATATCTCCTTAGTAAGCTTAAGAGACGACCTTAGAGAAAATATCTCCTATCCAACAATTTCTTCTATTAAAATCCCTTATCATGAGTTTGGTTTATTTGTTGGAAATCATTTAATTCAGACTTGCGAGAAAAACGAAATTGGAGATCAGAAATTTGATACGGAATATGTTCTCGAGAACACATCAAGCATCGACATTCCTGTGACGGAAAGAGCACAGAAAATAATCGTAGTAGGGAGTATTAATATTGATACTATTCTAAATGTCGATACACTTCCTCAACCCGGCCGTACCATCAGTTCTAATAGCACCTCTGTTAATCCCGGAGGAAAAGGAGTCAATCAAGCAGTTGGAGTTGCCAAATTAAACCATCCTGTTTCATTAATTGGCAGAGTTGGAAATGATTATGAAGCTACTTTAGTTTATAATTCAATGAGTGAATATAAGATTGATGTGCAAGGAATAAAAAGAGACATTTCTTCAGAGACTGGCAAGGCTTACATCCACGTACAAGGGGATGGAGAAAGTACTATTTCATTATTGTCAGGCGCTAATCACAAGCTGTCTCCAAAGGATATCCGGGTGCATGCCCGGTTATTTGAAAATACAAGCTATTGTCTTCTGCAAACCGAGGTTCCATTGGATACAATTATCGAAGCCGCAAAAATTGCTCGTTCTCATAGCGTGAAAACGATTTTAAAACCGGCAGCGCTCAAATTTGCACCCGATGAGTTGATGAAGCATATAACGATATTTATACCCAATGAAAAAGAATCTGATATTTTATGTCCCGAAGTTAAAACACCAGAGGAAAAAGCCGACTATTTTCTGTCAAAAGGAATCGAAGTAGTCATAATAACTTTAGGATCTCGTGGTTGCTTTGTAAAAGATAAAGATTTTAGTAGATTATTCCCGGCTGTTCCGTTTACAGCTATAGATACCACCGGAGCTGCTGACGCTTTTATTTCTTCACTTGCGGTTTATTTATCCTGTGGATATTCCTTAGAGAAATCCATTCAAATTGCTTCTTATGCTGCTGCGTTTTGCGTCAATCGCCAAGGGGTTGTTCCCGCTTTAGTCGATCGCAATACTTTAGAGTGCTATATCAAGAATACTGATCATACCCTTCTGTAATCCATTACCAGATATTGAACACAGTTCAAACCTGATGTCTTCCTAATGAAAAAGAGAGAATGGATCACTTACGTGATTCATTCTCTCTTTTTAAAGGCGACCCTTACCACTTGGCTATGTCGCCGAACTTTTTCATTTCTACAGTTATTATATTATAACAACGGAAATAGGTTACGTCAAGCGTTACCTAATAGGAATAAAAGCTTGTTTTTATTTTTTTGCAACCTTCGTGCACCTCTTAACCCATCGTCTTAGTTAGACTTTTCTATGGTGATTGTCCAATCTTCCCCATATCCCAGGTTGTATTTTCCTTTAAAGTCACCCAGGCATACCGCCATGGATGCTTTCATCAATTCATTGGTATATAATAAGGTCTCGCCTTGCTTCACGTTACCAAAGGTCCGCACAAAAGGGACATTTTCCTGATATACGGTCTCATTCTTATGATGGATGGTGACCTGAACCAAGTCGCCATAGCTGATGCCATGTGCAAGTAAAAGCTCGGAACGGATGTTACTCCATAGATTGCCGAAGTTCGGATCGTCTATCTCCATCATACCTTCTGCCCTGCTGCCGGAGAAGGTGCCCTCCGTAATACGATGTACCTTAATCTCCTCCACGGGGTAGGCGGGTCCTACCTGCTCGTAGGTGATGATTCCGCTTGCAAGTCTTGCTGCACAATAAGAGAACAGGTCTCTGCCATGAAAGACGCTGGTTCCTAATGTTGTTTGCAGTCGGTTTACACGCTCATCGATTTCTCGAACCTCTTCTATTCCAACATTGTATTTGACATGGGAGAGACTTCCATTGTCCGGTGTCACTACATAGTAGCCATCCTTCGTACGAGCGATACAGGCTTTCCTCGCTGTTCCGACTCCCGGATCTACGATGGATATAAAGATGGTTCCCTTCGGCCAGAATTCCATCGACTGGGAGAGGCGGTAAGAGGCACTCCAGGTATCAAAATGAGGTATCTCATGCGTGCCGTCGATAATTTCAAGAGAACGATCTACGCTCTTTACAACACCATACATAGCGCAGACTGCACCTTCTTTATATGTGAAATCCGTTTGAAATACGAGAATTGGTTTCTCCATTATCATCCCTCCGTCTCATTTTGTAATCCCTCATTACGCCCTCAGTCTAACCCATCCGCGCTACACAGTCAATTTATTTACACAATTACTTCGTAGTTAACCGCTGCTCCGGTAATAATAAATAATCTATAAGGTACAATAGTCATTTACATGTGAATGAAAATCCATTATATTTATTTATAATATGATATCATGGATTAGTATATATTATTACCTTTACTTCCCGAGCAACTACTGGTTCATATATGAATGGTATGATCATAGCATCTACATGATAATTATCATATTAGAATTTATCGAAATAGAATGACATTCCTACAACTCAGAAAGGATAATGACAGAATTTATTCTGCAAAATGGTAAAATTATGAAAAACTTATTTGGAAATAATCATAGACCACGCATGGATTTCTTCAAATACATCGGTCCGGGCCTTTTAGTTACTGTAGGCTTTATCGATCCCGGTAATTGGGCTTCCAATGTAGCTGCCGGCTCCGATTATGGCTATACGCTTCTCTGGATGGTTACCTTAGCAACCTTTATGCTGATTGTGTTACAGCATAATGCAGCTCATCTTGGAATCGTAACCGGTAATTGCTTATCGGAAGCTGCTACCAAGAATCTGAAGCCTACGACCAGCAGAGTTGTCCTATTTACGGCCATTCTGGCCGCAATATCAACTGCCTTGGCAGAATTATTGGGTGGCGCAATTGCGCTCAATATGCTCTTCGGCCTTCCGATCAAGATTGGCACTGTTCTTGTATTAATCTTCGTACTATTTATGCTCTTTACCAATTCCTATAAGAAGCTGGAGAAGCTGATTATGGGATTTGTATCACTTATCGGCCTCTCCTTCATCATCGAACTCTGTATGGTCAATGTGGAGTGGGGCAAAGCTGCCATCAGCTGGGTAACTCCCAGTTTTCCTCTTGGATCCATACCCGTTATTATGAGTGTACTGGGCGCTGTCGTCATGCCTCATAATCTTTTCCTCCACTCTGAGGTCATTCAAAGCCGGCAGTGGAATCTTCAGGACGAAACAGTCATTAAGAAGCAGTTAAGCTATGAGTTCATGGATACTCTCTTCTCAATGTTGATCGGTTGGGCAATTAATAGTGCCATGATACTGGTTGCTGCTGCGACCTTCTTCACGAACTCGATTCATGTAAGTGAATTGAATCAAGCGCAGCAGATGTTAAAGCCTTTATTAGGAAATGGTGCTTCGATTGTATTCGCACTTGCCTTATTATTCGCCGGTGTGTCTTCCTCTATCACCGCCGGTATGGCAGGCGGAAGTATCTTTGCCGGAATCTATAAAGAACCCTATGATATTAAGGACAACCATACCAAGATCGGTGTCGGGATTACTCTGGTATTGTCCGCTATCATCATATTCTTTATTAGTGATCCCTTCCAAAGCTTGATTTATTCCCAGATGTTCCTGAGTATTCAATTACCGATCTCCATCTTCCTGCAGATCTATCTGACCTCCTCCAAGAAGATTATGGGCCGTTATGCGAATACCAAAAGTAGTAATATTCTTCTCTGGGTCATCGGCCTTATCGTAACTGGTCTGAATATCGCTTTGTTCTTGAGTTACCTGCTCTAAACCATCGATACAGAAGTTATATACTTATTATCTGCTTGCAGCATCCCTTACTTAGGGAAGCTGCGCAGATATACCTGATTGCCGTCAGGATCCAGAAAGCTCATGTTTCTTGCTCCCCAGGGACGTGTCTGCGGCGGATCGATGATGTCCACCCCTCGTTCCACTAGCCGGTGGTATTCCCGATCGACATCAGCCACGGTAAAAGCAATACAGATATTCCGGTTTTGATTATTTTTCACACTGCCATCATTATAGACCGTTAACATCGTCTCTTCCGAGATTATGGTCTGATGCACTTCGTCTGTTTCTCTGTTATCAGTCTCAAGCAGAAATCGATAAAAATCCGCCATCTTAATTACATTGTTGGTTAGAAGTCCTACTTCACCTAAGCGCATTCTATTTATCCCCCATCTTTTTTCATCGTGATTGGATAATTGCGGAACTCAGCAACATTGGTATTGTATTGCATTTATCTATTTCTTCTCAATTACAATCAACGGTACCATCATTTCATTCTCTGTCATTCCAGCATGTACGCCAATAAAACTTTCTGCTTCTTCTCTGGTATTGAAGATGGATCGCACACCGGTTGCAATTGCCATATAATCACCCAGGAACTCTTCGAATCTCGGATGCTGTCTGCCTTCGCCGAACAGCTTCTGTTCGATTACCTCTTTCCTCGATAACAACATAAAATCCTCTTGAAAATGTTTTCGGAACACAGTACAAAACTCTTCTTCCCTGCCTTCTTTCACATAGAAAGCTAATGCTCTCGGTTCAATGGACGGCAGCCACCTTAATGTATCGAGG
>JAGFXQ010000243.1 GCA_017861355.1 Bacillota bacterium | reverse complement strand
TTCAGAAAGTCCTTTAAAAATAGCAAAACAATGGGAAGCTTCCGGAGCTTCCTTTATCCATATTGTGGACCTGGATGGTGCGCTTGTCGGTCATTCGGTAAATGATGAAGTGATCAAAAGTATTGTGGCAGAGGTTAAGATTCCAATTCAGGTCGGTGGAGGCATCCGAACCATCAAGGATATTGAGAACAAGCTGGAGCTCGGCATTGAACGAGTTATCATCGGAACCAAGGCAGTGAAGGATCCGGCTTTTATTAAAGATGCAGTGACTACCTTTGGATCAAAATCGATCGTGATCGGAATTGATGCAAAGGATGGTATGGTTGCCATTGAAGGATGGGAAAAGGTAAGTAACTATCAGGCTGTCACTTTAGCGATGGAGATGAAGAAATACGGAGTGAAAACAATTGTCTATACCGATATATCCAAGGATGGTATGCTGCAGGGACCGAATATCTCTCATACGAAGGAAATGGTCGAAGCAACCGGATTAAATATCATTGCCTCCGGAGGTGTTTCATCTCTGAAAGATCTTGAAATGCTGGAAGAAATCAAGGTCTATGGAGCCATCGTCGGGAAAGCTTTATATGAGAACCGTATCGATCTGAAGAAAGCAGTAGATATGTTCGAGAAGAAGTAACTCGGGGTAAATAGCTCTGGACAAGCAGCTCCGAATTACGGATTGAACTATTCGATATGGAAAATTGGTAAATAATCAGAATTATGTTGAATTAAGCTTAAAATTTATATATAATCATGAATTAATAGACAATAAAAACTAGGAATTCTCCAGGAGGTATATATTTAATGTCTTATAAAAAAATCATCCCCTATATTAATGCGGAAAATGAGATCCCCGGTCATGTCTTAAAGCTTGCCGAGGAATATTCTTATGGGGGAGCAGATGAGCTATTGATCTACAACTACTCCAAGGACGAGAAATCCAGGGAAGAATTTCTGTCTCTCGCGAAGGAATTATCGAAGCAAATTGACATTCCTTTCATCATTGGATGTTATGTGGAACGGCTGGAAGATATTAAAAAGGCAATCTATACCGGAGCGGATGCAATTCAGACGAAGTATGCATTATTAAACAACAAAGAGCTTCTCAAAGAAGCATCCGAGCGTTTTGGCTCAGATAAAATCATGGTGGAGCTGGATATGCTTGATTGTATGGATTCGGACAGCGAGGATCTGTGTCATATACTTGCTGATTATAAAGTTGGTAAGGTACTGTTGAAGCACGTTGCACTGTCTGCAAATTCAATTGAGAAGATCGAAGCATCACCGCTTCCGATAATTATTCGTGACAGTCTGATTCGTAATGATATTAGCAGTTTGTTGAAAATAAGTAACGTAGTCGGTGTTTCTACGAATTTCTTTGAAAATAAAGATATCATGAAAGCGAAGCATGCTTTAAAGGCAGAATCGGTAGTAGTGAATACCTTTGAAAGTAAGCTGGCGTTTTCTGAATTCAAGTTGGATGCGAATGGCCTTATTCCCGTAGTAGTACAGGATTACCGTTCGAACGAGGTATTAATGCTTGCTTATATGAATGAGGAAGCATATAATAAGACTGTTGTGACTGGACGAATGACATATTATTCCAGAAGTCGTCAGGAGCTGTGGCTCAAAGGAGAGACTTCAGGCCACTATCAATATGTGAAGGCGCTTTCGCTGGACTGTGATAATGATACAATACTGGCCAAGGTACTTCAGATTGGTCCAGCCTGTCATACCGGCAGTAAGAGCTGTTTCTTTAATGAGTTAGTGAAGAAGGAATATAAGGATATTGATCCTTTCCATGTATTTAAGGATGTCTATGGTGTGATTCTTGACCGTAGAAGAAATCCGAAGGAGGGTTCCTACACCAACTATCTGTTTGATAAGGGAATTGATAAGATTCTCAAAAAATGCGGAGAAGAAGCCGCGGAGATTATCATCGCCGCCAAGAACCCCGGTGCAGAGGAGCTTCGCTACGAAATTGCGGATTATCTGTATCACTTGATGGTATTGATGGCGGAATGTAATCTAGATTGGGATGATATTACAACAGAACTGGCTCATAGAAAATAAAGGATTATAAATATAGGAGGCAATTAACGTGCAAACATATGGAGTAAATGATCTTAGAAGAATGTTTTTGGAATTTTTTGAAAGCAAGGGACATCTGGTTTTGAACAGCTTTCCTTTGGTTCCTCATAATGATAATAGCTTATTGTTAATCAATTCGGGTATGGCACCTTTAAAGCCTTACTTCACTGGGCAGGAGATCCCACCGAGAAACCGTATTGCTACCTGTCAGAAGTGTATTCGTACCGGTGATATTGAGAATGTAGGTAAGACTGCAAGACATGGTACTTTTTTTGAGATGCTTGGTAACTTCTCCTTTGGAGATTACTTTAAACATGAAGCAATTGCATGGTCCTGGGAATTCTTAACCGATGTTGTAGGATTAGAGAAGGATCGTCTGTACCCTTCCGTATATGAGAAGGATGATGAAGCATTCGAGATCTGGGAGAAGGAGATCGGTATTGCACCGGAGAGAATCTTCCGTTTTGGTAAGAAGGATAACTTCTGGGAGCATGGAGCAGGTCCCTGTGGCCCTTGTTCCGAGATCTACTATGATCGCGGAGAGAAATATGGCTGTGGTGAGCCGGGTTGTACTGTCGGTTGTGAATGTGATCGTTATATTGAAGTTTGGAATAATGTATTTACCCAGTTTAACGGCGACGGTAACGGAAATTATACCGAGCTTGAGAATAAGAATATTGATACCGGTATGGGACTGGAAAGACTTGCTGCTGTTGTACAAGATGTCAGCTCCATCTTTGATGTTGATACCATGAAAGCAATTCGTGATAAGGTGTGTGAGCTTGCTCATGCACAGTATCAGGTGGATTCTAAGAAGGATGTCTCCATCCGTAAGATCACAGATCATGTACGTTCCACCACCTTTATGGCTTCTGACGGTGTTATTCCTTCCAATGAAGGCAGAGGCTATGTATTCCGCAGATTGCTTCGTGGTGCTGCACGCCATGGAAGACTGCTTGGAATTGAAGGCAACTTCATGGCTAAACTTGCCAAGGTTGTAATCGAAGGACATAAGGATGGTTATCCGGAATTAGAGGAGAAGAAGGAGTATATCCTAAAGCTTCTTACTATTGAAGAAGATAAATTTAATAAGACGATAGATCAGGGCCTCAGCATTCTTGCCGATATGGAGAAGGATCTGGAGAAGAACAATAAGAAGGTTCTGAACGGTGATGATGCTTTCAAATTGTACGATACCTATGGCTTCCCGATCGATTTAACCAAGGAAATCCTTGAGGAAAAGGGATTTGAGGTAGATGAGCAGGGCTTTAAGGCAGCAATGGAGGTTCAGAGAGTTACCGCAAGAAATGCCCGTGGTACAACAAACTATATGGGTGCGGAAGAAACCGTATATCAGCAGATTGGCGCCGGAATTACTTCTGTCTTTGTCGGCTACGATCATCTGACCTATACCTCCGAGATTACCGTATTGACCACAGAGACCGAACTGACTGACGAATTGATAGCAGGTCAGAAGGGTACGATTATTGTGAATGAGACACCTTTTTATGCAACCAGCGGCGGTCAGACAGCAGATACCGGCTTGATTGTAACCAAGGATGCTGAATTTGAAGTAGAAGACACCATAAAGTTACAGGGTGGAAAGATCGGTCATGTCGGAACAGTAACAATGGGAATCCTTAAGGTAAAGGATCAAGTATCTTTACAGGTAGATACCGCACACAGAGTAGCAACTGCAAAGAATCACAGCGCAACTCATTTATTACAGAAGGCTCTTCGTACAGTTCTTGGCACTCATGTTGAGCAGGCTGGTTCCATGGTAAGCGAAGACCGTCTCCGTTTTGACTTTACTCATTTCTCCGCATTATCTGCAGAGGAACTGAAGCAGGTGGAGACTATGGTAAATGAACAGATTACCAATGCACTTCCTGTTAATACAAAGGTAATGAATATCGAGGAAGCGAAAAAGGGAGGCGCAATGGCATTATTTGGCGAGAAATATGCCAGTGATGTTCGCGTCGTATCCATGGGTGATTACAGCAAAGAGCTTTGCGGTGGTACACATGTAGCGAATACCGGCGTGATTACCGTATTTAAGATCTTAACTGAGACCGGTATTGCAGCCGGCGTCAGAAGAATCGAAGCCTTAACCGGAAATGGTGTATTTGCATATTACAATGAACTGGAGAATGAACTGAACGCAGCAGCGAAAGTTGCAAAGACAGAGCCTTCCCAGCTGACTAATAAAATCGAAAATTATCTGGAAGAAATGAAAGCACTAAAATCAGAAAATGAGAAGCTGAAGAGTAAGCTTGCGAATAACTCCTTAGGTGATGTTATGAACCAGGTGGTGGAAGTAAAGGGAGTGAAGCTCTTGGCAGTGAAGCTTGCAGACGTTGATATGAATGAGCTCCGTAATCTTGGCGACCAGTTAAAGGAGAAGTTAGGAGAAGGTGTGATCCTCATGGCTTCTGCTATGGCTCCGGATAAGGTAAATCTTCTTGCAATGGCTACTGATGGTGCTATGGCAAAAGGCGCTCATGCAGGCAATATGATCAAAGAGCTTGCTGCACTGGTTGGTGGCGGTGGCGGTGGAAGACCGAACATGGCACAGGCAGGCGGTAAGAGTGCTGCAGGTATTGATTCAGTAATAACAAAGTCGCAGGATGTTTTGGGTAACCAGATAAAGTAGCATTCATTTTAAAAAAGTTTACCATTTATTATTGTTTTTTTCTTGTGCTCAAATGAATTTAGTTGGGATATAATAATAACATATAAGGTTTAAAATATGCTGTGCACACTTCAAAATGTAATATCTTGTTATTGCATGCAAGCTTGCCTGTCAAGATATAATGTTTATGAAGTACCTTCGGCATTTTTGAAACTTTAAATATATATTATTGGTGAACAAAATTTATAGAAAGAGCATATTAATACAAAAATAGGTTGACGAAATTGAAAAATATGCTATAATCATTTTAGTGCTATTCAAAAAATACCCAAACAGTTGTCTACGCACAATACACAACTGGAGGGAGGTTAGGTGTGAGAATATGTCAAATGTAATTGTAAAAGACAATGAAACATTAGATAGTGCTCTCCGCAGATTCAAAAGAAACTGCGCGAAAGCTGGTATCCAACAGGAGATCCGTAAGAGGGAGCATTATGAGAAGCCCAGCGTAAGACGTAAGAAAAAGTCTGAAGCAGCTAGAAAACGCAAATATTAATTATTAAAGAGACTTCCAGTAGCTTCTACTGGAAGTTTTTTATTAAGCAAAATTAAGCGAAGCACAATTTTGCGATGACAAATGAAAATCTGATTTTTGATTTTCATTTGTAGAGGTTTATGATCAAGATTTACAGAAAGCGAAATATCTTATGTATGAGAAGTTTCAATCTGATATATAAGATATATATCACTTTCTTTTTTTATCATCCTTTGGCCTCTCAAAATATCATTTTGTCGTATCATGTAAGATTGCTTTATATAGTCTACAAATTCTGATATTTTCATATAT
>JAGFXQ010000242.1 GCA_017861355.1 Bacillota bacterium | reverse complement strand
CCTGATGTACATGCAGTTATGGATCATGGTAAGAGGGATGTATCCAAATTTCCAATTGCTACAGGGGTTTATTATAAACATGATTATGGTGAAGGTGTGGATATTTCCAGATACAAAAACATTCCTGTACCTACCTCTTATATGGCAGCAAAATCGGAATATGATTTTGTAGGCGGATATGATTATGGTAAAAAAGCAGGTATTCTCCATGTTGCTGATCATCATATATCACCTGGTAAAAAACAATGGACCTGGGGTAATGGAGATTTTGGTAAAGCGTGGGATCGTAATTTGACAGATGAAGATGGACCGTATATCGAATTGATGACTGGAGTTTTTACCGACAATCAACCGGATTTTACTTGGTTGAAGCCCTTTGAAGAGAAGAAGTTTACACAATATTTCATGCCATATAAATCAATTGGTTACGTGAAAAATGCGACTACCAAAGCTGCTGTCAATATTGAGGTAGAAGGTGACCATGTTAACGTGGGTGTATATGCAACGGGATTGTATGATAATGCCAGGATAATTATACAGTATAGGAGTGAAGTGATATCAGAAGAAATAGCAAAAATTTCACCGGTAGATATCTATCGTAAAGTAATTAAACTTCCACTTGTGAAAGATACGGACCTTAGTATTACGGTAAAGCATGATAATCAAGTATTGGTAGCTTTCGAACAAGAAGAGAATAAGAATGAACAATTGCCTGAACCGGCACAGGCAGCCAAAAACCCCGAAGATATCATGACAAATGAAGAACTATATTTCACAGGTCTGCACATTGAGCAGTATCGTCATGCTACCTATTTACCGGATCCATATTATCTGGAAGGATTAAAAAGAGATGCGGGGGATACTCGTATCAATACAGCATATGGAGCTTTATTACTTAGAAGAGGTGATTTTACAAAGGCAGAGACCTATTTTAGAAAAGCAATTGTGAGACTGACCTGGAAAAATCCAAATCCTTATAATAGCGAGGCATATTATTATCTGGGTCTTACCTTAATGTATCTGAAACAGGATAAAGAGGCTTTCGATGCATTCTATAAAGCAACATGGACAAACGAACAACAGGAAATGTCATTCTATTATCTTGGAGTTTTATCTGCAAAGTTAGGAGAATATCAAAGTGCACTTGATTTCTTAAATAAAGCCCTTGTGAAGAATTCGCAGAATATAAAAGCAAGGGGTATCAAGGCAGCAGTATTACGTAAATTAAGAAAATTCGAATTAGCGGAAAAGTGGATTGAGGAGAATTTGGTATCGGATCCCTTTGATTATGTTTCATGGTTTGAAAGATATCAGCTAACTGGAAATCAGGAAGTATTAATAGCTATGAATAATCTGATGAGAGGTTTTGATGAGAACTATCTTCAGACAGCAAGGGACTATGCAGAGGCAGGCTTTTATAAAGAAGCTATTCTGATCTTAAAACAATGTAGTGAAAATAAACCAATGTTAAAGTATTGTGAAGGATACTACCTAGGACTTATGGGAGAGGAAACAAAGGCTCGTGCCGCAATCGAGGAGGCAGAAGGCAGGATACCAGATTATACATTTCCGAATAAAGTAGAGGATATTTTGGTGTTACAATATGCAATTAAATCTAATCCTAAAGGCGCAAAAGCTTATTACTATCTTGGTAATCTATATTATGACAAGTTACAATATGATATTGTCAAGGTTTTATGGGAAAAATCAGAGAAACTTGACAGTACTTACCCAACCGTGTTACGTAACCTTTCATTAATTTATTATAATAAATGTGGAGAACCTCAAAAAGCGAAAGATGCAATGGAAAGCGCCTTTGCACTGGATACAACGGATGCAAGAATTTTCCTTGAATTAGACCAACTTTATAAGAAACTCGGTATTTCTGCAGAAGAAAGATTGCGAAAGTATGATCAGTACCCGGAGACCTTTGCAAAGCGAGATGATGTATGCGTGGAATATGTAACATTACTCAATATGACTGGTAAGTACAAAGAGGCATATGAGTACGTAAGTAAACGGATATTTCATCCTTGGGAAGGTGGAGAAGGTAAGATTACCACTCAGTATTCAACATCACTCCTTGAATTAGCAAAGATTGAAATGAAAGCAGAAAATTATGGTCTGGCAAAATACTATTTAGAGAAAATTCTTGTTTATCCCGATAATTTAGGTGAAGGTAAGTTAGAAGGTACTAAGGATAATCATGCTTATTACTATTTGGGTCTTGTTTGTGAAAGAACAGGAGAGAGGAAGAAGGCTGAAGAATTCTTTAGGAATGCCACCTTAGGTGCAGATGAACCAGCAGGAATGATGTATTACAATGATCAGCCAGCGGATATGATTTTATATCAAGGACTTGCTCATCTGAGATTAGGTAATAAATCGGAGGCAGTTTCTAAGTTTTATAAGTTGCTTGACTATGGTGAAAGACATATTTTTGATAAAGTTCGAATTGAATATTTTGCAGTGTCTTTACCGGACTTCCTAATCTTTGAGGATGATTTGGAGTTAAGGAACAAGGTCCATTGTTATTTCCTAATTGGGCTTGGAAATATCGGACTTGGGAGGTTTGAGGAAGCCAGAAAGTTCCTGGACAAAGCCAGAAATCTGGATCAGAATCACATGAATTGTATGTTATTTGAGAAAGACATTACTTCTGGTGATGGATTGTTGTTATAACTAATTGTACAGATCCGTTAAAGCAGGATTGATAATTCAGAAAGGCAGCCCACAAGGGCTGCCTTTTGCAGTTTAAGACCAATATGACTCAATATCAGGCAATGAGTTTGGCGTGGATGTCGGACCTGTAAGCACCTTTTAGGGTCTGTTCATGAGCTCGAAGAACTGCTTCGGAGTGACACCATATTCATTCTTAAATGCCCTGAAAAAATTAGAGTAGTCTCCAAACCCACATTCTTCATATACCTGAGTAATGGGGGTTCCTTTTAGAATTAACTCTTTCGCAAGGATTAATTTCTTCTGGATAATATATTTGTGTATCGTTGTTCCGGAATGTTTTTTAAACTCTCGGAGAAGATGGAATTTACTGAGGTAAAAGTGCGTGGATAGATCATCGATTTTAATATCCTCATCCAGGTGGCTATTAATGTATTGGATGATCTCCTCGATCAGATTACTTTTTTCAATTTCAATATTTATCTTATCATGGTTATAGAACAGAATATTATTCAGAGTGATTAAAAGCTCAGTAATATATGCCCGATATAGAAGATCATGTCCCATTCCGCTATATTCTTCCAGGCTTAAAAGCTTGCCTAAAATACTCTTGACAATCTGCTGTGATTCTAAATTGGTACGAATCACATTTTCTCGTTTCTCGTCTTCAAAACATCTTTTTAAATCAGAGACCTCTGTAGAAAGGCTGGATAAAAATGCAGGATTCAGCCAAAGGACAATCCGTTCGTATGGAACTTCTTTATCATTTATAATTGCCTGGTGAAGTTCCTTTGAGTTGATTAAAATAATATCCCCGGACCGGAGGGAGTACGTCTTGCCTTCAATGATATAAGTTGCATCCCCGGAGATAAAAAAGTAACACTCGTAAAAGTCATGATGGTGGAGACTTACCCGATCCAGGGCTTTGTCAGCATAATGGAATATTTCATAATCATTTGTCAACATACTCTGACGCGACAGGTATTGCCGTGTTGTTTTTTTCATGACTACCTCCTTTGAAACGCTTCCTATAGACGAAGGGTGTTTTTCTATCCATTATCTTACCACAGCAATTTTTGCAAGTCAAATAGCAATTAAAACATATTTGACAGTATTCGAACTTGCTATAATAAGATCATAAAAAGAAGAAGCATCATCCGGTTTTCAGATGATTGGAGGATGGCTAATACATGATAGACAACTTATGATAACAGAGATAACTACAAAACGGTAATATGGAAAAATTGCAAAAGGTGCACTAATTTATAACTGGGAACGAAAAGAAACAGTGGAGAGTATTAGTTAAAAAAATAATCAAATATCTTGAATTGGAGGAATAAAGTATGAAATTATCATTTCGTTGGTACGGAGAAAATGATCCGGTAAAAATCGGTTATATCAGACAGATTCCAAGCATGTACAGCATCGTAACCGCGATCTATGATGTACCGGTTGGAGAAGTATGGAGTCAGGAAAGTATCATGAAGTTGAAGGAGAAGGTGGAACAGGCAGGACTGAAGTTCGATGTGATAGAAAGCGTTCCTGTTCATGAAGATATCAAGCTTGGATTGCCAAGCAGACAACAGTACATTGATAATTATAAGGAAAACATCAGAAGGCTCGCTAAGGCAGGAGTGAAAGTAATCTGCTATAACTTCATGCCGGTATTTGACTGGACTCGTACCCAGTTGGATAAGGAGCTTCCGGATGGTTCAACTGCACTTGTTTATTATAAGGACCAGCTTAACAGAATGGATCCGTTAAATGGAGAATTGTCATTGCCAGGTTGGGATTCAAGTTATTCAAAGGATCAACTCGCAGAGATTTTTGAGAAATACAAAGCAGTGGATGAAGAAAAGCTTTGGGGCAATTTGGAATATTTCTTAAAGGAGATTATTCCGGTAGCACAGGAGTGCGACGTACTGATGGCAATCCATCCGGATGACCCGCCGTATCCGATCTTCGGCCTTCCAAGAATTATCACCAATGAGAAGAACATTGACCGGTTCCTAGAGCTTGTTGATAGCAAATATAACGGACTTACCTTCTGTACCGGTTCACTTGGAAGTGCACATTTTAATGATATTGTCGCGATGGTTGATAAGTATTCTGCCATGAGGCGCATTCATTTCATGCATATCCGGAATGTGAAGCTTCTAGAGGACGGCAGCTTTGAAGAAAGTGCACACTATTCACCATGCGGTTCACTTGATATTGTTGAGATTGTTAAGGTCCTTTATAAGAATAATTTTGATGGTTATGTCCGCCCGGATCATGGAAGAATGATCTGGGGAGAGACAGGAAGACCGGGATACGGACTGTATGATCGAGCATTAGGTGCTATGTATCTGACTGGAATATGGGAGACACTTGAGAAGACGAATAAGAAATAAGATTTGACAAAAAAGAGAATGAAAATGAGCTGTATCATTGTGAGTCACTTTAATTACCGTATATAATAAATGGAGGATAAAAAATGAAATTACCTTTTTATGTAGATTTGAGTGATAAGGTTGCAGTATTAACCGGAGGAGCTGGAGTGCTCGGTGGTTACTGGGTGGATGCCCTTGCTGCATGTAAAGCAAAGGTTGCAATATTAGACAGAGATTTATCCAGTGCAGAGAGAAAAGCAGAGGAAGTTGTAAAAAATGGCGGAATTGCAATCGGTGTTCAAGCAGATGTATTAAGTAAAGAAAGCTTGATGAACGCTCATAAGGTTGTTTTGGAGCAATTTGGACCCTGTGATATTTTATTGAATGGAGCAGGCGGAAACCATCCAAAGGGTACCACAACAAAGGAGTATCTGTTCCCGGAGGATTTAGATCAGAAGGAAGAGGGAGTTACCACATTCTTTGACCTGGACGAACAGGGAATTAAGTTTGTGTTTGACCTTAATTTTCT
>JAGFXQ010000049.1 GCA_017861355.1 Bacillota bacterium | reverse complement strand
GCACAAGGCTTCCCAACATTTAAAAGAACAAGAGTAGCCTATGATCAACAGGATAATGAGGTGGAATATTCCGTCTGTTATTATCCCGGAGATAAGTATAGATACTCTGTGAATCTCTAGATAAAGAAGGTTACGATATGGCTGACTACCCGACTGGGCGAAATTATGATTTGAAACCTTGTATTAATGTTACCGATAATCAGGAAGATGTTATCATTGGAAATAATAAGCTGACAGAGCTAATCAAAAGTCAGATTGACCTGGGTAATAAGATTTTTGTATTCGATTTATATCCCGGAGTCGATAAGGAAAGCTTGACTTCACTCCTGAACGGAATAAATCATAAGCTACTCATTGATACGGATACTTGCAAATTATCGGAGGAAGAGCTGTATCAGAGGTATGATAAAAATATTACGGAGGACCGAGTGTTTGGCTACATGGTTAGCGACCGATTAGAAAATTGCTTCGATCATGTGAAAGTTGCTGAGGCCAAGTCAAAGATAGAAGAGAATAAAAATCAAGTTATCTTTATTGTGGGAATTGGTGCAAGCCTTTTTGCTAAAGCAGATCTTCATTATTATTTTGATATTACCCGCTGGGAGATTCAGTTGAGATTTCGCAGAGGCATGGCAAACTGGTTGTTTGAGAACCCGGAGGCGCCTATTCTTACAAAGTATAAAATAGGATTCTTTGTTGAGTGGCGGCTTGCAGATACCCACAAAGAAGAACATTTTACAGCAATCAATTATTGGGTGGATGCTACGGTAAGTGAGGAGCTTAAGGTAATTGATCAGATGTCCTTCTATACAGCATTCCACCAAATTTCACGAGAGCCCTTCCGCATGGAGCCTTATTTTGATCAGAGTGTATGGGGTGGCCAGTGGATGAAGAACAATTTTGGCGCAGGTGGAGATGTTAAGAATTTAGGCTGGGCATTTGACGGAGTGCCGGAAGAAAATAGCGTAAGGTTTGCTTTTGGTGAAAACGTTCTATCCTTTCCAGCCATGAATCTTGTCAAGCTATTCCCCGAGGAGCTGCTTGGTGCAAGGGTTTACCATACCTTTGGAGCGGAATTCCCGATCCGATTTGATATGTTGGATACCTATGAAGGCGGCAATCTGTCACTACAGGTCCATCCTACCCTTGATTACATCAAGTCCACCTTTGGAATGAATTATACTCAGGATGAGAGCTATTATATACTGGATGCTACGGAAGACAGTTGTGTGTATATCGGGCTGAAGGAGGGGATTGACCCGGATGCAATGATTTCTGATCTTGAGGCAGCAGACCGTGGTGAAGTAGTATTTGACACAGAAAAGTATGTTAATCGAATACCTGTAAAAAAGCACGACCACATCTTAATTCCAGCAGGGACAGTTCACTGTTCCGGTAAGGATACTCAGGTCCTCGAGATAAGTGCAACTCCTTATATCTTTACCTTTAAATTATGGGACTGGGGTCAAATTGGACTGGACGGACTTCCAAGACCGGTGCATATCAATCACGGAAAGAAGAACATACAGTGGGATCGTGATACTCACTGGGTAAGAAGCAACCTAATACATCAAGAAACTGTTCTTCAGAATGATGAAAATGGTATGATAGAACGGACCGGATTACATGGATATGAGTTTATTGAAACCAAGCGATACACTTTTCGGGAGAAGGTTGAGATATTACTGGATGATTCTGTGGCAGTACTGAACCTGATTGAGGGTGAAGAGGCTTGGTTAAAAAGTAGCGATGACAGCTGGGTACCGAAGAAAATACACTACGGTGAGACATTTATTGTTCCTGCCAACGTGGAACATCTCCTAATCGAGTCATGGGAAGGAAAGACGGTTCGAGTGATCGTTGCCACAATAAGATAATTTACAACACTAAGAAAGCAGCAATCTGATATCTTTTGATTGCTGCTTTTTATTGTATAAAGAGGAATTTTAAATATCTGATCCGGTTAATCCATATGGATTACTTGTTCTTCAACTCATCAATTACACCAGCAGGATTGATGATTTTCCCGAAGGAATAGGTCTTCCCTTCATGTTCAATCTCGGTTGTTGTAGCGGTTGAATATGCAAGTTCTATGAATTCCTGAGGTGTAATATCCGGTTTGACCTGGCAACAAAGGGCGTAAAACCCTGCACACCAGGGAACAGCCCAGCTAAGCCCGCCGTTATGAGCCAAAGCATAATCATCTGTGTCCGTGCACCCTGCGATTGTCCTTGAGCCGATAGGGACAAGCATAAAATTATAACTCGCATACCGCTCCGGATTGCTATAATAATCCTCAGCGACCCAGGATACCGGTTCATAAGAGCTGACTTCCTCCGGATCCTTCTCATAGTCCCGATCCATTCCAAAGAGGTTGAAATCCTTATAATACTCGCCAGTGGAGGTAGTAAGGACAAATACATTCGCCTCGTCAGCCTTCTTGATGGCAGCCTGGAGTTCATCGTAACCGTTATCCCGGTTGCTATAACCCTTGGAGATGGAGATGACTCTTATTTTGTCCTCTTTCGGGAGATCTTCGTTTACCTCCAGAATTCGAAGGATAGCATCCGCCATAATTGAGGCATCGAAGTCATATCCTGAATCTGTAGAATGCCCAAAGGTAGATGCGATATAATAAAGCTTTGCCTTCGGAGCCACACCGATCTTCTTACCGACAGCGATACTTGCGACTGCGGGACCATGCATCTGTGCGGTGTCATCACTACAATGGATCCGTTCATATAGATTAATATTATCCTTGTATTCCTCGTGTTCAAGCAGGAGTGCCTGGTCGATGATTGCGATGCCGACCCCTTTTCCTGTAATTCCTTTTTTATGTAAGGCCCGTATGCCAAGTCCGGGATTCTTGTTATCATTAAGCAGCTTCTTCGGATTAAAACCCTCGGGCAGCTGTTTCGGCCATGTTGTGTTCGTGTCAAAACACAGATCATTGAAGTCTGTTACCGGGCTTAAGTCTTCCCCGGAAATATCACAGCTTCTCACATCGTAACCGAATACTTCATCCTTCGCATCAAAACCCGGAAACCGTACCCAACTCCAATCAGCAGGAAGCTCATTCTGGGCGAATACCGGTTTGCCCTCCCCGATCGCTGAAGTATCCGCGAGCAAAGTTTTATAGACTGCTTCGCTGGAATCTGTATGATCACTGTAATCGTAAGCGGTATAGTCGGCCTCATTCGTAGACGGTTGTGGTACCAATGGAGTATCCTTGCTGCAGGACGTCAGAAATATGACAGATACCAATAATAAAGTCAGTGCTTTTCTTCTCATATCTTACCCCCTAATCTGAACTGTTGTTTATCAGTAATGAATTCTTTAGATGCCTAAATATTTACAAAGTCGTTAAATTATATATTACCATAATTAGGGAAGAATTCAATTACTTAAGTAATATTGAAAGAAAATCTTAAGTATTATAGTTTAAAAAATATCTCATCAATACAAATAAGTGTCTTTCAACTAAGTCTCATACCAATATCTTTGGAACTTAACACCTAGATAATTCATAAAATACTAATATGGATTTCCGAAAGGATTTAAGAAAAAGGATGACGATATGATGGATAGAAGGAGTGAGCTACCGGTTGAGGTAGTGGATCTGACCAGCCCTGGATGGAATGCACGGTTGGGAAGATATTTTATAGGACAGACAGAGGAGCTACATTTTGGAAACGGGTTAAGTGCCTGGGGAGGCATCATCAATCCAAGATATTCCGGAGTAAATCTATACTTTGATATATTCACAATTACGAACTTTGGAGATCAGAACTTTGATGCTGAAATATGGCTGAACGCGATTCCACCTTATCATGCTATGGAAGGTACGAGGATTGTACCATCGAACCAGGCGATTACCCCACCTCCAAGGCCGAAGGCTGCGATGTGGCAAGCGGAATATCTGAATGAGAACCTACAGAATGGAACGGATATCTTTGGGCGTATTGTCACTCCGAATTCCACATTAGTCAGTGATTCGCACCAAGGGTCCATTATAATCGGTCAAGGAGGAACCTTCTCCATTCTTCTGAGATCTTCAGGACAGAAAATCATCACTGCAACTATTGTATTAACCTGGTGGGAAGAGAGAATCGGAAGGAGTTAGTGATATGAGAATGATACAAATTTCGGATGAGATGTACCCACAAAAGGCGATCGTTTTAAAAGATTCCGTCTACCATTCCTATCTGGGTAAGTATTACTTGGGACAGACTGAGATAATTAGTTACGGAGGGGATCTTGGAGCCTGGGGAGGCTTATTCAATCCGCCTGATTCTGATGTAAATATGTTCTTGAATGCCTATACGATTTCTAATTTCACGGATCAACCGATTACCGCAGAAGGTTGGCTTAGTAGTAAACTAACAGGAAAGGTGGATGTCTCCTGTCATTATGCTGCCGGAAATCAGGCGATTGTTCCACCATCACAGCCTATGGTGCAGATTAAAAGTGCTAATTTCGTCTCTGATAACCCAAAGGGCGGTACCTATACCTTCACCAGAAGAGTAGAAGCCGGCATAACATTAACAAAACATGATTTTCAGGGAATGTATATTATTCCCCCCGGCAGCTCATTCGCTCTATTCTTTCTGCCTCCGGGAGATAAGCTGATTAAAATCAAAATCGCGTTTGGATGGTGGGAAGAGAATTAACTAAGGACCTGAATGATCTGCCTTTGGAGTTGCATGATTAATCAACTCCAAAGGCGTTGACATCAACATCTTCTTATCGGTTTTTCTCACTTCGAGCAAAGAAATAGGTACCGATGACCAAAAAGATAATCGTAAGAGAGATGATTGCAACCAGATTAACCAAGGGATTGAACAGCACCACATCGGCATATTCCGGTGATCCGGAATATACTACGGCACGGGTAAGATCAAGACAATAGGTCATGGGCATAAGACGGGATAAGAGATGTAATATCCCGGTAGAATTGTTGATCGGAATAATGGCGCCGGAGAGAAACATTTGCGGCATCGTGATGAGCATAACCGCTATATTAGCCATTTTATTGCTTTTGATCACACCGATCACTATGATGGCCATTGCGCCGGCGGATAAACACATGAGCGGAGCCATCAAAAGAATAAGCAGATATTGTCCAATTGTTAAAGAAATACCCATGATCAAACCAATCAGGATCGTACCAAGCATACCGACCATTGCTCCAAAAGAGGAACCAAGGATCTTACCTATCACGATCGAATAACGGGAGATGGGTGAGATCATCATCTCCTGAGTAAAATCGGTTACATGATCCTCCACCAAGGAAGAAACTCCGGAAGAAGTAGTCATAAATAGCATATTGACCAGCATACCGATCAGCATATATTGATTGTAATCAAAACCAAGTCCTCCGGCCATATTTTGTGAAAGGCTGCCTCCGAGCATTCCCATCATAATTAAGGGCATAACAAGGCTCATGATAAGCATTCCCACAGATTTGAAAAACAAGGTAATATCCCGGGATAAGATGGTGATAACCACGTTTATTTCCCGAAAAAGTCTTGGAACAGGTTTTTTTGATGTTATTGTATTCATGCAATGTTTCCTCCTGATTTTAGTAAATAATCGACGTAAGCATCCTCGAGAGTTGGCTCCTGCATTCTAAGAAGGGACAACTTGGTTGTTAATCCGCTGATGATCTCTTGCGGTGTCAGGTCCTGGAATGGAACGATGACATGATCTTCGATGCGGTAGTTAAGTCCTAAGGAGATCAATTCATTGGTAAGCTCCAGACGGTCATAGGAATCTAATATGACTTCCTGCTTTAAGAGACTTTGCTTCATTATGTCCGGAGTCCCGTCGAAAGAGATCTGTCCCTGATTAATGATGCATACCCGGTCTACATGCTCTGCTTCATCAATGTAGTGGGTGGTTAGGAACACGGTGGTTCCGAAGTCATGTCTGACGGTATTAATATAATCCCATAGCCCGCGCCGGCTGACTGCATCAAGTCCCTGAGTCGGTTCGTCCAGAAAGAGAATCTTCGGGGTATGGATTAAGCTTCGGATAATTTCAAATTTACGCTGCATTCCTCCGGAGAGCTTCTTAATCGGTTTAAACAATGAGTCCTGAATACCGATGATTTCTGAGAGCTCCAGGACACGATTGCGATACTCCTTTGGCATCATTTTAAAGGAAGGGCGGTAGCCGTACATACCGTATAAGCAGGCATGGAATCGGATGTTTTCCTCAGCCGAGAGATTCGGGTCAAGGCTAGGCTGTTGAAATATGATTCCTACGTTCTCGCGAACCTGCCTTGCTTCTTTATTTACATCGAATCCGGCGATGGTTACATTACCGGATGTTTTCGACAGGGTGGTGGTCAATATGGAGATGGTTGTGGTCTTACCGGCGCCATTCGGACCAAGGAAGGCAAAAAATTCACCTTCACTTACATTAAAGTTGATTCCCTTCACGGAGGGGGCTTTTGCTTTATCGTACTGTTTTACTAGATTTTCTACATGTATCATTTTTTCCATATGCAATTCTCCTTCATTTACTAAAAAACCTCTGTTTATCAACAACCCTAGAATACAGTTGTTAATTAAACAGAGGTTAAACCGAAGTTAAATGGAATGTAAACGGATACAGCTATTTTGGCAGATGGATGATAAATACCGTTCCGGATCCGACATTGCTTTCTACGCGGATCGTTCCTTTATGAAGCTCAATAATCTTTTTCACCAGGGATAGACCGAGACCGTTGCCGCCTAGATCCCGTTCTCTGGCTTTATCTACCTTGTAGAATCGTTCGAAGATATGGGGAAGATTCTCTTCTGCGATACCGATTCCGCTGTCCTCAATACGGCATTCAATCATATCATCCCGTAGATCCAGAATAATCTGAATTCTACCACCGGTGGGAGTAAACTTAACAGCATTGTGTATTAGATTAATCCATACCTGCGTCATCAGATGCTCATCACCGTGCATATGAACTACCGCTAGCTCCAGTGATATGTCCAAATTCTTCTCGGACCATTGAGGTTCCAGCATCAGGAGCGCATTTTGAAGCTGCCGATCCAACCGAAAGTCGGTCAGGGCGAGGGGAGTTACTGCTGCATCCAGGGAGGATAATTTCAATAGATTGTCGCTTAACTTAGAGAGGCGTTTACTTTCTGCCTCTATTATCTCAAGATAATGAAGCCTTTCTTCCTCCGAGACATCCTTGCTGCGAAGTAATTCGGCGAATCCCGAGATGGAGGTAAGCGGTGACTGTATCTCATGGGAGACATTGGCGATGAAATCCTGTCGAAGATTTTCCATGGTACCTAATTCATTCGCCATCTTATTAATTGTTTCATTGATCTTAGCGAACGGATCATTCTGGTCTACATTCAGAACCACCGAAAAATCACCCTTCGTAATACGATTCATGGCATCGAGAGTAGCCTCCATCCTCTGATTGCGCTTCGTAAAATTGTGAGTTTTTTTATGAATATCAATATAGATTCGAAAAATGGCTGAAAAGATATATAGTCCCAACAGACCGGTTATAATATAGGCCCATGGCCCGGATGGAGTTCCGGTATATTGATAGATAAAGTTAGTCAACAGGTAGGAGATCCAGAAGCAAAAGCCGAAAGCAATGGAAAAAATCAGAATTCCACCTATGAATCGCAGAAGGGTATCGTTTTTATTTCGTCTCATGGAGCACCTCCAGACGATAACCCAAACCCCGTATCGTGGTTATCTTAAACTGATATACTTCACTGGGGAATCGTTCCCGTAGGCGATTAATGTGAACATCCAGAGTCCTCTCATTTCCTTCAAAATCATATCCCCACACATCTTCAATCAGCTGATCTCTGGTTAAGGTCTTGCCGGCCGAGGAACCTAACTTATACAACAGTTCAAATTCTTTCATAGGAATGTCGTTCTGCTCACCGTCACATTGGATCGCATAGCTGGAACGGTCCAGTGTAATAGTACCGATCGTGATTACAGAGGATATTTTATAACGTTTCAAGAGCGCTTTCACTCTTACGATCAATTCCATTCCCTCAAAGGGTTTCGTCAAGTAATCATCTGCTCCCAGTTCAAAGCCTTTTACCTTCTGAGTGATATCTCCCTTTGCGGTTAACATCAGAATCGGGAGATCCGGATAATACTTTCGGGCAAGGCGACAAAATTCATACCCGTCCATCTCGGGCATCATGATATCAAGGACGCATAGATCTATTTTGATTTCCTTTAGCTGTTGCAGACCGTCTCGTCCATTGCAGGCCTCGTAAATGGTATAGCCCTCATTGCGAAGTAGTGTTCTCTCAAGCTCACGGATATAGGGGTCATCATCAATTATCAGTATATTGGTCATAGATATTCTCCTTTCTTACGTATTATTGTATCAAAGGAATGTAAACAGAAGTTAAATTATACTATATTATTCATTCAATAGTTTTAAAACGATAATAACGAAACTTAAGGTAGATGTCCAGCAATTAAAAATAATCCAGAAGATTTTATGTCACTTAAATTGTAGAAATCATTGCTCGAATATGGTAAAGTAAATATGTTTTCCATTTCTCGATGAAAAACCCGACATCAAAACAAAGGAAGCGATGAAAATGATATTTAAAAATCGGGATAAGGACATGTGTAACGGTCCGATATTTGGTAAAATGATTCTTTTTGCTTTACCCATCATGGCGATGAATGTTCTTCAACTCTTGTTCAATGCGGCAGATATGGTTGTGGTTGGAAGGTTTTCCGGTAAGGAGGCTCTGGCAGCAGTCGGCGCAACCGGTGCGATCATCAACCTGATTGTGAACTTATTCATGGGGCTATCAGTGGGGACCAGTGTTATCGTAGCTCAGGACTGCGGTGCCGGACGTCCGGATGCAGTAAGCAGGTCCGTACATACTTCGATTACCATAAGTATCATTGCCGGAGTCTTTGTGATGCTGTTGGGCCTTATCTTATGCAATCCCCTGTTAATTATGATGGGTACGCCGTTGGATATCATTGATTTATCTGCACTGTATCTGCGGATTTATTTTCTGGGTCTTCCCGCAAGTATGATATATAACTTTGGTGCTGCGATATTGCGTGCGGTCGGAGACAGTCGTCGGCCGATGTACTATTTGTTGGCAGCAGGTATTGTAAATGTAATATTGAACCTATATTTTGTCATTGTACTACATATGAGTGTGGATGGTGTAGCCTGGGCAACGGTAATCTCCCAGTATCTGTCGATGCTCCTGGTACTTCTATGTCTTATCCGTAATAAAGAAGAATCGATCCGCCTGACTCTGAAAAGGATGCGCATCGACCGTAGAAAGCTGATACAGATCATCCGGATTGGTCTTCCTGCCGGTTTGCAGGGCCTGCTGTTCTCCATCTCTAATGTACTGATTCAATCTGCTATCAACTCCTTTGGCTCTGCCATGGTAGCCGCCGGTTCCGCAGCAGGAAATATCGAAGGTTTTGTCGCTACTTCCATGAATGCCTATTATAATGCGGCTATCACCTTTACCGGTCAAAACATGGGAGCAAAGAAATATGACAGAATTGACAAAGTAGCAAAGATCTGTACGATATTGATCTTTGTTACCTGGATTGTTCTGGGTGGACTGACGATGATCTTCAGCAGACCTTTATTGACCATATTTACCTCGGACCCGGAGGTAATCCGACTCGGCATGATCCGTATCAATGTCCTGATGATTGCCTACTTTACTTGTGGAATTATGAACGTATATCCGGGCTTGACCCGTGGTATGGGATTTTCTATATTACCTATGATCTGTACCTTAGTAGGTGCCTGCCTTATGCGTATCGTATGGCTGGCTACCGTGTTCGCATGGTTTCCCACCGTTCTCATGCTTTTCGCCTGCTACCCTGTTACCTGGGCATTGGCAGGTATTGGTCAGGTGATCAGCTTCTTCTATGCACGGAAGAAGGTCCGGCAGCGGGCGAACTGTAACTGAAATAGAGAATGAATAGAAGTAAGCATAGATTTATGTTTTGGAATGAATTATAATAAGTATTGTACGAATTGATAAGCATTTCATTTATTATACAAGGGGGTTACAATATGGAGAAGTTAGGTATTCAATTATATTCACTGGGGTTTGATAATCAGGATCCTATGCCGGTATCATTTCAGAAGCTTTCAGCTATGGGCTATAAGGAAGTAGAATTTGCCGGCTCTAATTATGGAAATATGTCTGAACAGGAGATGAAGAAGGCTTTGGAAGAAGCAGGCCTCACAGCAGTATCATCCCATGTCAGCATGGACAATATGGAGAAGGATATCCCTTATGTGGCAGCGATCGGCGGGAAGATGGTCATCTGTCCCATGTTCGATTTTGCAACGAAGGAAGAAGCACTGGAGCTTGCAGGGCTTTTGAACAAATACGGTAAAATCGCGAAAGAGCACGGATTAATGATCGGATATCATAATCACACTCAGGAGTTTAATCAGGACGGCGGAAAATATCTTTTGGATTATGTGATTGAGAATACCGAACCGGAGTATGTCGGCTTCGAGCTGGATTGTGGCTGGTGCTCCAATGCAGGACAGGATCCGGTAGAATACCTGAACAAATACGCAGGGCGCTTTGTGGCAATTCATATTAAGGAAAATAATGCGGTAAGTGGGCCAAAGCCGGCGACCTCGATGCATGCAGAGAAGAAACCGTTCCATTTTGAAATCGGACCGGACGGCAAGCCGATCTTCCCACCGGAGATTCTCAAATTCTTCGAAGAGAATGCAAAGCTGAACTGTGCAACCGGGCAGGGCATCGTGGACTGGAAGGCGGTAAAAGCAACAGCAGAGGCACAGTGCAAGGGAGAAATGCATTTCTTTGTAGAACGAGAAGCCAATTATGCACCGGACAAAGACCGACTTACCTGCCTGAGCGAGGATGCAAAGTGGCTGAAGAATAACTTATAATTGATACACTAACATTAGCGTGCCAAGAAAAATTCATAAGGAAGTATAGACTTTTGGTAACAAGGTCTATACTTCCTTTTTGATTAAAAATAATATAGAGTAATCTGCTTCCTTTTCATAAAGTGGTTCGTCTAATAGAGACAGATAGTAAAACATGACAAATCAACCATGATATGAGAAAGGGTGATGGCACAGGTAAAGCAATAATCAGACGGTTGAAACACAAGCATGGTTTATTACTTAAATAGTAAGATTAGGAGAAAGCATATGAAGAAGATAATAATAAAGAATCATAAAGTAACAAAAGCCGGTATCATTCTTATTGCGGTTTTAGGATTAGCAGGGCTTACCGCCTGCAATACAAAAAAGGTGGAAACAGTAACACAAGAGCCGGGACAGGTACAGAATCAGGACACTACCCAGGAACCTACTCAGAACCCAACGCTGGAGCCGACGAAGGCACCACAGGCGGATAATCAGACGACCGATTCAGATCAATATAAAAATATGGACCAGCTGGCTACTTTGCTCGGATTATCCAAAGAAGAACTGACTACAAAAGTAAATTCGGAATATAACGTGGTTGATGAAGGCGGATTAGAATTTGTGCAGCCTAAGATTAGGGTTTGGTTTGATGAAGACAGTAAGGTCAATCAAATTTTTACCGTAGATTCAGAAATTGATTTTGACGGCTTGAAGGTCGGGGATGATATAAAATCTTTTCAGGAGAAATTGGGTGATCCCACGAAAGATAATAACGGAGAAGCACATTTTAAATCCGGAGATTTATTTGTAGTAGTACATTATGATACCGAAACAGGAAAATCATATGATGTGTACCTGCTAAATAAAGATTTTTAAATAGATACAAGCAGCGCTTCCAATTTCAAATTTGTCAAAGAAGAAATATAACATTAACAAAAAAAGAGATACAGTACGAGAACAGTGAACTGACCTCCCAGATGTTAGGTGTTTGGTCTGACTTATTATAGTCAGTTCACAGGTATTGTATCTCTTTTACTATAAAGTGGATAATGCATCAGACAGATATGCTAACCTGAAGCAGCAATTATTATTTACCGGCGTACTTTTTTACCAGTTTGAGCAGGAGTTCAACACACTGATCCATAGCCTGAATACAGGCAAATTCGGTCTTGCCATGATGATTGTGGCTTCCGGTTCCAAGGTTTGGACAGGGCAGTCCCATAAAGGATAATCTCGAACCATCGGTACCTCCGCGAACCGGACGGCTGATTGGTGTACCACCCAGTTCCCGGATTGCATCATAAGCGGAATCAATCAGATGCCAGTGCGGTTTGATCTGCTCCGCCATATTGTAGTAAGAATCCTTGATTTCTACTCGAACGGTGCCCTGACCGTATTTTTCGTTTAATTTGGCAGCAGCAGCATTTACCACCGCTTTCTTTTCATTTAACTTGTTAAGATCGTGATCACGCAGGATATAATGCATCTTCGCTTTATCTACGATTCCCTCCAGGCGGTCCAAATGATAGAAGCCTTCATATCCTTCCGTATATTCCGGTCGTTCTCTCTCGGGTAAGAGAGCATGGAATTCCATTGCAAGCAGTGAGGCATTCACAAGCTTGTCCTTGGCATCTCCGGTATGGATGCTGACTCCGTGAAGAAATACATCTGCGGCGGCGGCATTAAAGGTTTCAAACTCCACTTCGTTATAGGCAGCACCATCTACAGTATAAGCAAAATCTGCACCGAAGCGCTTCACGTCGAACAGATCTGCGCCTTTGCCAATCTCCTCGTCCGGGGTAAAGCCGATTTTAATTGTTCCATGCTTAATCTCCGGATGTTCGTATAAGATTTCCACCATGGTAAGAATCTCAGCGATACCGGCCTTGTCATCTGCGCCCAGAAGTGTGGTTCCGTCGGTGACTAATAGATCCTTCCCAATATAATTCTTCATAAAATCGAATTCTGTCGGGTTAATCTTCACATTCTTCTCTGCATTCAGTATTATTTCCGATCCATCATAATTCTCGATAATCTTCGTCTTAATATCGGTAAAAGGTACCGAACTTACCACATCCATATGTGCAACAAAACCAATCACCGATCCGGACCAATTCTCTATATTTGCTTCAATCGTTCCAAATACATATCCGTTCTCATCCATGGCAGCATCCGCAACACCAAGACCTTTCATCTCTTCTACCAGAGCCTTGCCGAGTACAAGCTGCTCCGGAGTGCTGGGGTGTGTCGTGCTCAGTTCCTCTGAGGCAGTAGCAAATTTGCTATATTGAATCAATCTTTCATATGCTCTCATTTATAGACCTCCATTTTTCATTCGATATCTTATATTATTTCACAAATGGCTTATAAAATCTAGACTCGAATATTTCTTAAGCATATAATCAATATCTTCCCACACAAACGGCTTTGTTATGTAATCATCCATACCTGCTTTGATACATTTTTCTCGATCACCGGGTAGAGCAAAAGCAGTCATTGCAATGATTGGAATGTGCCTATTACCGCATTCCTTAGCACGGATTGCCGCGGTTGCCTGATAACCGTCCATGAGTGGCATTTGGCAATCCATCAGGATGAGGTCAAAATCATTCTTCTCCAACGCATCTAGAACCTCCAACCCGCTTTCAACAGTTACGAAATTGACGCCTGCCAGCTCGAGCACGGTTGAGGCTACAATTCTGCTGATCTCATTGTCCTCAGCCAAGAGGATATTTAGCGAGCTATAATCGGTTCTCTCCGGGGTTACGACTATGTCGGATAAGGAATCCCCGTGATAATTCTCTGACAGGTTAATCGGGCAAACGTTAAGAGCCGGTTGCAGTCGGAACACACAAGTGAAGGAAAAGGTGCTTCCGATGCCGATCTCACTATTAATTGTAATCTCCCCACCCATCATATTGACGAGTTGTTTTGAGATTGCTAAACCTAGTCCGGTTCCACCGTATTTTTTGGTGATATGAGCGTCTGCTTGAGTAAAGTAAGTAAAGAGTGTTCCAATTCTGTCCTCTTGAATTCCGATTCCGGTATCTGTTATCATAAAAAGTATCCGGATTTCTTCGGGATTCATTTGTTCCGAGGAGACCGATAATTCGATATATCCTGATCCGGTAAATTTAATAGCATTACCAATCAGATTATAGAGTACTTG
>JAGFXQ010000241.1 GCA_017861355.1 Bacillota bacterium | reverse complement strand
AACTCAAGGTTAATGGCAGGGATCTGATTGATATCGGAATGAAGCCCGGCAAGGAGATGGGTGTTATCCTATATGACTTACTGACTGAGGTACTGGAGCGACCTTCATTGAATGAAAGAGATACGCTGCTTTCTATGGCGAGCGAGAGGATAAAGGAGCGTAAAGCCTAAATATTGTCGTGAAGTAACAGCTCCCCGATTCCATGGGGGGATAAGAATGATTCATTCTTTTCCCCCCATGGAATCGGGGAGCTTTTGTTATGTTTCGAAATAACTAATATAATAGAAAGAAAACCTACTTCCTATAATCGAGAATAATATTATAATCATGAATTGGAATTTCACATCATAATATTAGTAAGACGGGTTTTATCAATAGGAAAATATCAATTTCATACCCAGATTAGCTCGTCGTTTACAATTCTAAGTTATTGAGGTCTTGTAAGGAGGATGAGCTGTGGAGGACAGAAGTCAGGAAGCGTTAAAGAGATATCATCTTAAAATCTATAATATATACCGGGCAAGAGGTGCGTTCCTGTTAGAAACAGATGCCGGATTGAAGCTTCATAAGTGCTTTGAGGGCTCCAGAAATCGAGCAATGTTTGAGAACAAGGTGAAGGAACACCTATTGTTTCACGGCTATACGAATACAGACCTCTTTGTTAAGACAATGGAAGAGGATATCATCTCAGAGGATGGTGCCGGTTGTCAGTATATTATGAAGAACTGGTTCTGGGGAGAAGAATGTAATCTAAGAGAATTATCTCAGGTAGAGTATGCGTCTGCGAATCTCGCCAGGCTACATAATATTTTAAAGGATGTAGATTTTACGAAGGAGCAATTAGAACATAATATTTCTCCGGACCTGATGGAGACCTTTGACAAACGGAATCGTGAGTTGAAGAGGGTAAAGGGATATATTAGGGAGAAAAAGCAGAAGAATGAATTTGAACTGCTATATCTGAATTATTATGAAACCTTCTATGAGCAGGGACTGCTGGCAGCGGAGCGATTGGCTCATTCTGCCTATGCGGAACTGATGGAACAGGCAATTAAGGAGCGCAGTGTCTGCCACGGTAATTATACCTATCATAATATCATCTTATTAAAGAGTAAGTCAGATGCCATGAGTAAAACCTATGTTCCACCGGGATGGGTAAACAAGCAGCCGCTTTCGGCTACGGAGATAATTGGCGCAGGGAGTAATATAGCAACTACGAACTTTGAGAAGTCGTATATCGGACTGCAAATTTTCGATCTGTATCAATTCCTGCGTAAGGTAATGGAGAAAAATGATTGGGATATTCTCTACGGTAGCAATGTAATAGAGGCATACGATCAGGTGAAGCCATTAACGAAGGAGGAGCTGCAGGTGCTTTATCTGTTGCTCTTGTATCCGGAGAAGTTCTGGAAGATAACAAACTTTTATTATAATGGGAAAAAGTCCTGGGTATCCGGCCGTAATACACAGAAGCTCAGCATGATCGGTGAGCAGAACGAGAAAAAAGAGATGTTCCTGCATAAACTGGAAAGTATTTTATAGTCCATGGAAGGATTGAAACTACCGCCAAGGTAGGCTATAATGTACCTAGGGATATGACAAAAGAACAGAGGAAACGGGAATGAGCGCAGTAGATAAGAAACAAAAGAAAAAAGCGAATGTGAACAGTAGACTGATTCTGAGCCTGCTTCTTGGGTTGGGCGTTCTATCTGCGATCTTACTTGTGACGATGTATATCACAGGAGGAGACTCCTTACAGAATAAAAGAATCATTCGTGATAATAAGACACAAGGGCAGGAGATTACGCCGGCAGCAATTACCGGTGATGAGGTTCTCGGGGTAATTACAGAAATTAAGGAAGGACCTCAGGAGATAACCTTATTTGATGTTAATAAAGAAGAAAGTGTAACCTATAGTTATAGCGGCAGTACCAATATTATTGATAAGTACGGCCAGCCGATCGCGATCAGTCAGCTTCCCATCGGAACAATGGTAGAAGCGGTTCATCCTGAAAACGAGACGAAGCTATCCGAGCTGAGGGTTTCAACAAAAGCTTGGGAATATGTCGGTGTAAGTAACCTGGGAATTGACCGGAGCAGCCGGGTGATGAAGATTGCAACAAACAAATATAAATATACGGATGATATTAAGATTCTTGACGGAGCTGATTTTATCACAGTGAATGATCTGGCGGAGATGGATGAACTCACGATACGCGGTTACGAAGAGACAATCTGGTCTATTACGATTACCAGAGGTCACGGCACAGTGAAGCTGGCGGATTATGAAGGCTTTCTTGGGGATAATATCACCATCGGTTATGAAACAATGCAGCAGATTGCCGAGAACATGATAATCAAGGTGAGAGAGGGAAATTTTAATCTTACCGTAGAGAATGCGGATTATACTGCGACCAAGAATATAACGGTGGTTCGCAATAAAGAAACTCTTATAACCTTGAGTGATCTTGGCCCGGATGCGACAAAGCAAGGCATGGTGACCTTTCAGATCTCGCCCTTTGGTGCAGAGCTCTTTCTCGATGGTAAGCTGACTACCTATGCAAATGCCTTGGAACTTACCTATGGAGAACATGATATTGTAGTCTCTCTGGAGGGGTATACCTCTTATGAAGGTAAGCTGATGGTCGATAGCGCAGGTACCACCTTGCGTATTGACCTGCCGGAGGAGAGTAAGCAGGAAGAAGCCTCAGCAACCGAGACGGAGTCCGGTACAGATAGTAACACTCCCACGGGATCACCGGAAGCTACGGATCCGAATTCCGGCACAGACAATGAAGCTACGAATAATAGTGGTGAAGACAATTCGGATAATACCTCCAATGGTGACTATGAGGTTGATGCAAAGCACAAGATTTATGTGCAGAATCCAGTGGGTGCGTCAGTATATCTGAACGGCGAATTCCAAGGGATCTCACCGGTGAGCGTTAAGAAGCTGATTGGAACCCATGTCCTTACCTTTATCAAAGAGGGATATGAGACAACAAGCTACACCGTTGAAGTCTCTAACGATAATCTGGATACGTACTTTAATATGCCGGATCTGAATAAAAAATAACACCGGACAGGAACGAATACAATAGACAGGTTCATGAAGCCGAAGCGATGTATTATATGTAAGATTTTATCTGAATATGAATAATTGAATCTAATATTTGGGATTGAAACAGAACGGTGTCAATCGATTTTTCATCCTCTCTCTTTTCAAAGTAGCCGCTGTAAGCTATAATAAATGTAAATTTATGGAAAAGAGAGGGGATTTTTATGTTGAAATTCTTGTATGAAGAGAATATTATTATGTACGCATTTGCAGCCTTAGGCGGACTGGGACTTCTGGTCCGGGTGGTAGTTGATCTGGTCTATCGCCATCTTGTCAGGGAATCGGAGAACCCGGCTGAGACAAAGAACAAGCTTCTGAAACTGATGAAATTGAGATTTGAGGCTTGCTATAAAGCCAAAATAGGTGTGAATAATGTGGATACATTTGTGGATAAGAGTGTATTGAAGTATCGATTCTGTGGAGTTCTATTATCCACATGGGATAACTTCAGTGGACAAATTCTCTTTCTGACCCTGCTTATGGTACCTATTAGCGCAGTTTTTGGCGTTGCTTTCGATTGTGGACAAGATGTGGTTATGCTTACCGGAGCAGTGGGAATTCTTACAAGTGCTGTATTAATTCTTGTGGACAAAAGCATCAATCTTCCGGCAAAAAAGAAGATGCTCCGTTTAAATCTATTGGATTATCTTGAGAATTTCTGTAAGGTCAGACTTGAGCAGGAGGTATTTCATCCGGAGATGTATGAACAGATCCGCAAGGAATTTGCACAAGTTGCAGAAGCGAAGAAGCAGGTAGTAACCTCCAAGGAAGAGGTGAAGGAGGATGCGAAGGAAGAGCTTAATCGCAGAAGAGAGATCAGAAAGCAGAAGGAAGAGGAAAGAAAGTTAGAGGTCAAGAAGAGAGAAGAAGAACAGCGTAGGTTAGAGGAAGTCAGAAAAGAGGAAGAACGAAGAAGGCAGGAAGAGCGCAGACAACTTGCAGCTAGACGTCGGGAAGAGGAACTCAAGAAGATTGAAGAGGAGCGCTTGGCACTAGAGGCAAGAAGAGAGGAATTAAAGAAGCAGTCTCTGGAAAAGCATCTGAATATTCAGAAGAAAGAGGCAACAAAGGAGAAAGAGGTTATATTACATAGTCTGGAAGAGGAGCTAAAGCCGACTTTGGTTAAGACGGATTTGAATGCGGTGATGCAGGGACTGGATGAGATTGCTGCAGGTATGGAGAAGACGTTGCAGAAGAAAGATCTGCTAGAGAAAGAAGAGAAAGAGGCCGTGGTACAAGAAACAGTCAAAAATGTAAAGCCTCAGAATAAATCCCGCGCTCATTTGGCAAATGTTCAAGAGGACAAGCTGATTGAAGATGTACTGAAGGAATTCTTCGCATAAATTAATTATGATAGAAAACAATTGAATAATAAGGTTGACTTTGTTAGAATATAAGAAAAAAAGAAAGGAAGTATTTAATATGGCTAACAAAGTTACCTTTGACTTTTCGGTTGCGAAAAAGTTTGTTGCAGAACCCGAGCTAGAGATGATAAAGAATGCTACTGTGGCGGCTAAAGACCAACTTCTTAATAAGACTGGCGCTGGAAATGATTTTCTTGGATGGATTGATCTTCCTGTAAACTATGACAAGGAGGAATTCTCCCGTATTCAGAAGTCGGCGGCGAAGATCCAGAAGGATTCTGAGGTGCTGTTGGTAATCGGTATTGGCGGATCCTATCTTGGTGCAAGAGCTGCTATCGAGTGCTTAAGACACAGCTTCTATAATTCAGTGTCCAAAGAAATCAGAAAAACTCCGGAGATTTATTTCTGTGGTAATAATATCAGCAGTAATTATATGAATCATCTGGTTGAAGTAATTGGGGACAGAGATTTCTCGATTAACATCATCAGTAAGTCCGGTACCACAACAGAACCGGCAATTGCCTTCCGTGTATTTAAGAAGCTGTTAAATGAGAAATATGGAAGAAAAGAAGCAGCAAAGAGAATCTATGCAACAACGGATAAGGCAAGAGGTGCATTGAAGAATCTTGCCACTGAGGAAGGCTATGAAAGCTTTGTTGTTCCGGATGATATCGGTGGACGTTATTCTGTGCTTACCGCAGTAGGCCTTCTTCCGATCGCAGTCAGCGGTGCAGATATCACTAAGCTGATGGAAGGTGCTGCAAGCATGAGGAATTACTGCTTAACGAATCCCTTCGAGCAGAATGATTCCTTGAAATATGCGGCTGTACGTAATATTCTCCTTAGAAAAGGCAAGGGTATTGAGATTCTGGTGAATTATGAGCCATCCCTCCACTTTGTATCTGAGTGGTGGAAGCAATTATTCGGTGAGAGTGAGGGTAAGGACCAGAAGGGTATCTATCCTGCATCCGTAGATTTTACAACAGACTTACATTCCATGGGACAGTTCATTCAGGATGGTCAGAGAACTCTGTTCGAGACAGTAATCAATGTAGAGAAATCATCAACAGAGATTATCTTAGAGGAAGAGGAAATCGATCTGGATGGTCTGAATTATCTTGC
>JAGFXQ010000240.1 GCA_017861355.1 Bacillota bacterium | reverse complement strand
ATTCTAATGCCAAATGTGAAGATTGGTGACAATGTAGTAATTGAAAATGCAATTATTGCAGAGAACACAGTGATCGGTGACAATAGCTACATAGGATTCTGCCCGGAGAACAGCATGAATAGTGATTCGGAAGTGCGTGATAAAAACATTACGGTCATTGGAGAGAATTTGGTACTGCCGGCTGGTTATCGGTTAGAGAAGGGCAGCATGATTGATGTGGATAATTATCAATCTTTTCAGACAGCGATTTAAATAGTAAATCAAGAAAACTCGCGAAGAAAGGACGGGACCTTCGATCGGAGGCCTGTCAAATTCGAAAGAGGCTTATCATATTGAGAATATTAGTGCCGTATCAAGCGGCAGAATGGAGGATTTATGAGAGACACAATGGGAATTATTTATACCGGTGACAGTAATGTCAGCCTTCAGGAGCTGACGCTCCGACGGTCTGTAGCAGCACTGCCCTTCGGTGGAAGATATCGTATCATTGATTTTATTTTATCCAATATGGTTAATTCCGGGATGATTAACGTAGGTATCATTACACAGAATAACTATCACTCCCTGATGGATCATCTCGACACCGGTAAACAGTGGGATCTGGATCGTAAAAAAGGAGGCTTATTCATTCTGCCTCCCTATGTAAGTCATGAGAATAAGGGCTGGTATCATGGAGAAATCGAAGCATATCACAGCAATATGTCCTATATCCGTAAAAGTCCGGAGAAGTATGTGATACTCTCCGGAAGCTCCATGGTTTGTAACCTGACCTACACGGAAGCGATGGAATTCCATAAGGATAATAATGCAGACATTACTGTGATTTATAAGGAGATGAAACATGCGACTAGGGAAGAGCTGTCAAAGCATACGGTGATTAAGACGGATGAGAATCATCGGGTGATCGACATTGAAGTTAAGCCGACGAATCCGAGTTCAAATAAACTCAGTATGGAGATGTATATTATCGAGAAGCGATTATTTGAATATCTGATTAGCGAATGCGAGGCAAGAGGTCTCTTTGACTTCAGTAAGGATGTGCTGGTACGTAATTTGAGTAAGCTGAAAATAGTTGGCTACTCCTATGATGGCTATCTGGCGAATATAGACAGTATCCAATCTTATTTCAAACATAACCTGGAATTATTCAGTCCGGAGAAGTTCTATGAGCTGTTCCATCGTAATGGCAAGATCTATACGAAGGTCCGCGATGAGGTTCCTGCGAAATACGGTGACAATGCAAAGGCACAGAACTCCCTAGTCGCAGACGGCTGTGTAATTAATGGACATGTAGAAAACTGTGTACTGTTCCGAGGTGTGAAGATCGCGGAGGGAGCGATAGTTAAGAATAGTGTCATTATGCAGGATGCAGAGATACAGGAAAAGGTGGTTCTGGAAAATGTAATCCTTGATAAGGATGTCATTATTCGCAAGGGTAAGCATCTGGTAGGTCAGGAATGCTATCCTGTTGTCATTCGTAAGGGTGCCGTGATTTAGTAGGTTAGAAAGGAGCTTGTAATGAAAAAGATTCTTATGGTCGCATCCGAGGCGAGTCCCTTTGCAAAAACCGGTGGTTTGGCTGATGTGATCGGAGGTTTGCCGCCGGCACTTGCAAAACGAGGTGCCGATGTGAGAGTAATCATGCCAAAGTATGAATTTGCCGGTAAATCCAAGAAGCTTGTGAAGGACGAGAGTACCGGGCTATGGGAAGAAAGCGAAGAAAAGAAGACACTGACTGATATTCTGAGTGAGAATAATATTACAATCGAACACCTTTGCCATTTCTATGTTAATTTGGGCTGGAGGACTCTGTACTGCGGAATAGAGCAGACAGTATACCGAGGCATTACTTATTATTTCATAGATAATGAATTCTACTTCAAGAGGGATAACTGTTATGGCTATGGAGATGATGCGGAACGGTTTGCTTTCTTTTGCAGGGCAGTACTGGAGGCGATACCTCATCTGAGTTTTACTCCGGATATTATTCACTGCCACGACTGGCAGGCCGGAATGGTACCGGTGCTTCTGGAAGCGCAGTACCGGGGCCTGGATCGTTACTGTGATATTCGTACCATGTTCACCATCCATAACCTCAAGTTCCAGGGTGTCTATGGCATCTCCGAGATGAAGGACTGGTTTGGACTGGGAGATGAATATTTTACGAATGATAAGCTGGAGTTTTACGGCGCCGGCAGCTTCATGAAAGGGGCTCTGGTTTATACCAATCTAATCACAACCGTGAGTGATACCTATGCAGAAGAGATCAAATATCCCTATTATGGTGAACGCCTGGAGGGACTACTGAAAGCTAGAGAGAGAGACTTAAGCGGTATCGTAAACGGAATTGATTATGAACAGTTTAATCCCAAGACGGATATATTCCTTTATAAGAATTATACGAAGTCTACACTGAAGGATAAGCTTGTGAATAAAGCAGAACTTCAGAAAAGCTTAGGTCTTAGTGTGAATGAAGATGTTCCGATGATCGGACTGGTATCCCGCTTGACGGACCAAAAGGGCTTGGCCCTGATTGAATGTGTCTTTGATGAGATCATGCAGGAGGATGTTCAATTTGTAATCCTCGGTAATGGTGATAAGAAGTATGAGGAACTCTTCAAGAATGCAGTTCACCGGTATCCGGGAAAGGTATCGGTTAAAATAGCCTACAGTGATCCCAGAGCCCAGAGAATCTATGCAGCTTCGGATTTCTTCCTTATGCCTTCCCTGTTTGAACCCTGCGGTTTGGGACAACTAATCAGTATGAGGTATGGAACCCTGCCGATCGTCAGAGAGACGGGAGGTTTGAAGGACACGGTTAATTCTTATAATGAAGCAAGCGGAGAAGGAAACGGTTTTAGCTTTACGAACTATAACGCACATGATATGCTTTATACAATACAGAGAGCCTTGGCAATCTACAAGAAGAAGACTCTGCGTACAAAGCTGGTTAAGGCAGCCATGTCTTGTGATAATAGCTGGGATATTCCATCCGGTAAATACATGGAGTTATACAATAAGCTGAGACCGCAGCTAAATGAATAATACCGGAGGCAACAATATGAGAAAAAGAAAGCTGCTCTATGTGGCAGCAGAGATTTCGCCCTATGCAAACGCCGGAGGCTTGGGAGAGGTGGGGAGAAGCTTCCCCAAAGCCTTACAGGAGAGCGGAGACTATGAGATACGAAGAGTTATGCCAAATCACAAAGCAGTAGAGGGAGTATTTCAATATATTACGGACTATCCGGTAGCGATGGAGCAGGGCTTTGAAACCTGTGTTGTTAAGACGGATAGTAAAAGCAATGATCTTGTAACTTATTTTATAACCAATGATCGGTACTTCCGCCGGGATAACCTATATGGATATGAGGATGATGGAGTACGTTACTTTTTCTTCTGTATGGCGGTCGTGGAGCTGATCAAAAGAATGGACTTCATACCGGACATCATTCATGCCAATGACTGGCATACAGGTATGTTGCCATTACTGATCAAGAAAGAATTTCCTAAGATTAAGACGGTATTCACGATACACAATATCTCCTATCATGGTTATATTCCTGCCTCCTATCTGAACGGATGGATCAACATGAAGGAACAATATGCGCTTGGATGGCCGGAATGGCTGAATTTTATGAAGGCCGGTATTCTGTATTCTGACCTGCTTACTACGGTAAGTCCGGGTTACTGTGAGGAGATTAAGAGGCCGGAACAGGGCTGCGGTATGACGGGACTAATCGAACAGCGTGAGGATGCGATGGTGGGTATTCTGAATGGAATAGACACCGAGCATTATAATCCAATGGCAGTGAATGAACTGATTCATCCTTTTGACAGTAACCACATAGGGGAGAAAAGTAAAAACCGGACCTGGCTCCGAGAGCATTATAAGTTGCCGGAGGATGATCGGCCTCTGGTTGCTATGATTACCCGCCTGGATTATGCAAAAGGGATTGATATCCTTCTCAAAGCAATCAGCTTTTTCGATTTTAGTAAGCTTCAATTGATGATACTGGGTTCCGGTAACCCATATTATCAAGGTTTATTGGCCAGCATTACCGCCGGTTATCCCGAAAGTATCGCAGTAGACTTTGAATACTCTGCCACCACAGCGAAGAGAATCTACGCAGGAGCAGATATCTATCTGATGCCTTCCCTCTTCGAACCCTGCGGTCTTGGTCAGCTCTATGCCATGAGGTATGGTGCGGTGCCGATCGTCAATCCGGTGGGAGGACTGAAAGATACCGTCATCGATGACAGGGAGAATCCAGAGAACTCCAATGGCTTCTATATGAAGGAATGGAGCGGACAAGCTTTGAATGAGGCTCTGAACCGGGCGCTCAATGCGTATCATTCTCCGGACTGGGCTCACTACATCAATAATTGTATGACGTATGATTCCTCTTGGAAGCGAAGCGTAGAGGAATATAAAAAGCATTTTGATGCTATGTTTGAAAAGAAACAAAAAGCGAAAGCAGACAAAACAGACAAAGCAGACAAAACAGACAAAGCAGACAAAGCAGACAAAGCAGATAAAGCAAGGACTAGATTAGTGGAGGAAGCAACGTGAAGAGTCAGGAGATAAGGCAAATAGCGCCGGAGATGGATCCGTTAAAGTTAGGTATGGGTTGGAGTCTGGAGGATCTGGATAAGCCGCAGGTTCTGGTGGAGAGTACCTTCGGGGATAGTCATCCCGGGAGTGCCCACCTACTGTCCCTGGTCAACAAAGCAGTGGATGGGATAGAAGAACAGGGAGGAAAAGGAGCGAGATATTTCGCAACCGATATCTGTGACGGAATGGCGCAAGGGCATGACGGAATCAATTATTCTCTGGCTTCCCGGGATACGATAGCCAATCTGATTGAGATCCATGCAGGTGCTACACCCTTCGACAGCGGAGTATTCCTCTCCAGTTGTGATAAAGCAGTACCGGCGCACCTGATGGCAATCGGCAGAATCAATATTCCTTCGATTATCATGACTGGTGGTGTAATGGATGCCGGACCGGACCTGCTAACCTTGGAACAGATCGGAACCTATAGCGCAAAGTATCAGCGCGGAGAGATAACGAAAGAAGAATTCCTGTATTATAAACATCATGCCTGTCCCTCTTGTGGAGCCTGCTCCTTCATGGGAACCGCGGCTACCATGCAGATTATGGCGGAAGCCTTAGGACTCATGTTGCCGGGAAGTGCGTTACTTCCTGCCACAAGTGAAGAGCTGTTGGAATATGCTTATCAGGCTGGCAAACGATCCGTAGCGCTGGCGAAGCAGGATCAAAAGCCCAGAGATATTGTAACACTGCATTCCTTTGAGAATGCTGTCATGGTTCATGCAGCCATCTCCGGCTCCACCAATACCTTGATGCATCTGCCGGCAATTGCACATGAATTCGGTATAGACTTAGACAGTGAAAGCTTTGATCGCTTGCACCGGGGAGCCCATTATCTGCTGAATATCCGACCAAGCGGTACCTGGCCTGCTCAGTATTTTCATTATGCCGGTGGCGTTCCTGCAATCATGGAGGAGATCAAGGAGAGCCTTCATTTGGAGGTTATGACAGTGACTGGGAAGACACTGGGAGAGAATCTGGATGAGCTAAAGCAGAATGGAT
>JAGFXQ010000239.1 GCA_017861355.1 Bacillota bacterium | reverse complement strand
ATATGATTTTATCGTATTGATTTTTATATGACTTTATCGTATTGATTTTTATATGACTTTGTCATATTGGTTTTATATGACAATGTTATCCAAAATAAGAAGACAACAACTTCGACTTAATAAGGAGTGGAAGGATATGACCTGTAATAAGGCTCAGAGTATGATTACACCGTTCATTAATAATAAATTGACGCTGAAGGATTTGGAGGATTTTATCAATCATGTCAGCACCTGTTCCGTCTGCAGAGAGGAGCTTGAGGTCTACTATGCACTATTGACTGCGATGAAGCAGTTGGACGAGGATAAAAATCTTTCGTCTGATTTTGGAATGGAATTGGATCAGAAGCTGGAACGGGCGAAGGAGAGAATCTTTCGTGCGAAGTTTACATATTATAGGAAAAAAATAATTTTATTCCTAACCATAATAATTCTGGCATTTATCTTTAGTATCGGGTATGCTAATAAAGGTTCGGAGATAAGAACTGTAACAGAGAGTAGTTTCCGGATGCGATATTCCTTCCATGGAGAAGTCAAGGATGATTACGAAGCCCTACTACAGGAATATCTGAAGCGGCAGAAGCTGTCTCCGGTTCCGACAAAGACAATCGTTATTCCATAAGTCAAATAAGAAAACACAGCGGTGTTCCCTAAGGTGGCTAAAGCAAATGATATACTTAGAGTAAACAGCAGCTAGAAATAGAAGAAAGGCACAGGTAATATAATGAATAAGAAGATAGTATTAATTGACGGACATAGCATTTTAAACCGGGCATTCTACGGGATGCCGGATATGACTACCTCGAAGGGAGAGCATACGAATGCGGTTCTGGGATTTATCAATATCATGTTTAAGATATTAGAGGAGGAAAAGCCGGATTATCTTACTGTGGCATTTGATACCCATCATCCGACCTTCCGCCATGAGATGTTTACCGAGTATAAAGGAACCCGTAAGGGTATGCCGGAGGAGCTCCGGGAACAGGTGCCGGTGATGAAGGAAGTCCTCAAAGCAATGAGGATTCAGATATTGGAGAAGCCGGGATATGAGGCGGATGATATTCTGGGAACTCTGGCAACGTTGGCGGAGAAGGCAGGCGATCAGGTATCTGTGATCTCAGGTGACCGTGATTTACTCCAGCTGGCGAGTGAGAAGATTAAAATACGTATCCCGAAGACCAAGAAGACCGGAACAGAGATCGAGGATTATTTTGCTCAGGATGTTATGAATACTTACCATGTTACCCCGAAGCAATTCATTGATTTGAAGGGACTCATGGGAGATACCTCAGATAATATTCCCGGAGTGCCGGGAGTAGGTGAGAAGACCGCCGGTAAATTAATTGAGTCTTATCAATCCATCGAGAACATCTATGAGCATATCGAGGAGTTGGCACCCGGTAAAGTGACCAATTCTCTCAAAGAGAATAAAGAGCTTGCTTTTATGTCAAAACAGCTGGCTACCATTTGTGTTGATTGTGATTTGGATTTTCATATCGATCATGCGAACTTGGGTAATCTCTATAATGAGGAGGTTTATCAGCTGTTCAAAAGACTGGAGTTCAAGAATCTTCTGTCGCGTTTTCAGATGGAGAAGGTGGATCATTCTACGGGGATGGAGCAACACTTTCAACTGATTGACGACTTTGGTAAGGTGGATCTGATCTTTCAGGAGATGGAGAAGAAGGAAACACAGCCAATTGGTTTGCAGATGATCACCGACCATAAGCAGATAATTGGCATTGCTTTGTGTCAACAGGAGGAAGAGGTATACTTTATCCCCTGCACTGGATTCATAACCGAAGACTATCTTGGCAACAAAGCAGCAAAGCTGGCACAGAATGGCGCAGTATTATCTGTGATTGGGCTGAAGGAGCAATTGCCGTATCTTGCTGTGAATGAAGAAAATAAGGTATTTGATGCTGCTATCGCGGCATATCTGTTGAATCCATTGACTGATACCTACCATTATGATGATATTGCAAGGGACTACCTGAATATGACAGTGCCCTCCAGAGAGGACCTGTTAGGCAAGACCTCTCTTACTGAGGCATTGGAGCACAAGAAGGAAGCATTCCTATCCTTCGCCTGCTACAGTGCTTATATCGCCAGAAAAGCCGTCATGCGTTTGCAAGAACTTTTAGTGGGCGCGGGGATGCAGGAGCTCTTTGATACCGTGGAGATGCCACTCATCTATACGCTGTATGATATGGAGCAAAGAGGTATCCGCGTAAATAAAGTGGCACTGAAGGAATACGGAGATAATCTTCAGATTGGAATCACAAGACTGGAAAAGAGTATTTATGAGCTGGTAGGTGAGGAATTTAATATCAATTCGCCAAAGCAGCTGGGTGTGATTCTGTTCGAGAAGCTGAAGTTGCCGAATGGTAAGATGACAAAGACCGGTTACTCTACTTCCGCGGATATTCTCGAGAAGCTTCAGGCAGAGCATCCGGTAGTGGCGATGATACTGGAATATCGTCAGTTAACCAAATTGAAATCCACTTATGCCGATGGATTGGCAGAGTATATTCGTGATGACGAACGTATTCATGGCAAATTCCATCAGACGATCGCGGCAACCGGGCGCATCAGTAGTACGGATCCAAATCTACAGAATATTCCGATCCGAATGGAGTTAGGAAGACAGATCCGTAAGGTATTCATACCGAGAGAGGATTATGTATTCCTGGATGCGGATTACTCTCAGATTGAACTTCGTGTGCTGGCCCATATGTCCGGTGATGAGAGACTGATCAATGCCTACAAGGAAGCAAAAGATATTCACCGGATTACAGCTTCTGAGGTGTTCCATATTCCGTTTGAAGAAGTAACATCTGCTCAGAGAAGTAGTGCGAAGGCAGTAAACTTTGGTATCGTCTATGGCATCAGTTCCTTTGGACTTGGACAGGATCTGAATATTACCAGAAAAGAAGCAGAACGATATATTGCCAAATATTTTGAGACCTATCCTAAGGTAAAGGAATATCTGGACCGCTTGGTTGCGGATGCAAAGGAAAATGGCTACTGTACCACCTTGTTCGGACGAAGGAGACCGATTCCGGAACTGTCTTCCAGCAATTTCATGCAACGTTCGTTTGGTGAACGTGTTGCTATGAACTCTCCGATTCAAGGAACTGCAGCAGATATCATCAAGATTGCCATGATACGGGTAAATCTGAGATTACAGAAGGAAAAGCTTCGTTCCACCCTGATCCTGCAGATACACGATGAGCTTCTTGTGGAAGCACACAAAGATGAAGTGAAACAGGTAGCGGACATCATGGTTGAGGAGATGCAGGGAGCAGCCCAGTTATCTGTGGTCCTTGAAGCAGAGGTGAAAGAAGGAAAGAACTGGTTCGAGGCGAAATAAATAAAAGAATGAATGTCAGGTATAGGATGGCAGAATGGAGATATAGATGAAGGTGATTGGCTTAACTGGTGGAATTGGCAGTGGAAAGTCTCTGGTAGCCAATATCATGAAGGAACAATATGGGGCATCTGTCATTGATACAGACCGGATTGCCAAAGAACAGATGGAACCGGGTGGTGCCAGTTATCGGGAGGTAGTCGATTACTTTGGAGAGGATATCCTGGCAAGCGATGGTACCATCGACCGGGCAAAATTGTCCGCCATCATATTCGAGTCAAGTGAAAATCGTATACGAATTAATGAGATTACCCATCCTAAGGTATTGGTGGAGGTTCAGAAGGAGATTGAGAAACATCGAAGATTAGAGGATGTTCCTTATCTGTTGATTGAAACAGCCCTGATGATTGAGTCCGGTTATGATTTCGTCTGTGATGAGGTCTGGTTTGTATTTGCATCGGAGGATAGGCGAAGAAGGTGGCTGATCGAGGAACGTGGCTATTCGCCGGAGAAAGTAGACTCCATCTTTTATAATCAATATAAAGCACAGGATTTCAGACAGAGATTTTCTAAAGTAATCGAAAATATTGGCGATCTTGGATGGCTGAACGAACAGGTTGACTGCTTAGTGAAGGACTGCAATAGAATATAGAAATATATATAAAAAAATATGCCTCTTCTTGGATGGACAATTGAGTAAGAATTTGTCCGTTACTAGGAGGGGCTTTTTTGTTTTGAGTTTCCATATTCTCATGATTTTGTCATTAAAAGCACTATATGCAACATAGACGGCATTATAAAGATGTTTTAATGCAGATAATGCTAATATAATAATAGTAGAAAGGGAAGGAGGAGCTATAATATGAAAGGTTTTCTAAAAAATTATCAGATGTCATTACTATTATTACTGTCAGTAATTCTTGGTGGTGGCCTGGGGCTGATACTCGGACCGGAGGCGAAAGTACTAGAGCCTTTTGGACAGATCTATTTAAATCTTATGTTTGCTTTGATTGTACCGCTGGTTTTCTTCAGTGTTGCCTCATCTATTGCCAATATGGGTGCGATGAACCGGCTCGGCAAGATTATTATTAACGTGACAATAATATTTTCTATTACCGCATTGCTCTCAGGAATTCTAGCTATTCTTGGGGTATTCCTGTTCAATCCGACTGCCGGATTGGCTGAGAATACGATCAGCTCTATATTATCCGGATCCGGTGATGATATTGTAGCTCAGGCAGAGCAGCTATCCGTGCCCTGGCAGTTGGTGAATACAATTACGGTAAATGATTTTTCGGAGTTGTTCTCCAGAAGTAAGATGCTTCCCATCATTATCTTCTCGGTAATCTTCGGGTTGGCAACCGCGATGGCAGGTGATAAAGCGAAACCGGTGAAAGACCTGGTTCATTCTGCTTCAGAGGTTATGATGAAAATGGTCAAGATTATTATGTACTATGCGCCGATCGGCTTAGGTTGCTATTTTGCATCCGTGATTGGTCAACTTGGAACACAAATAATAGAAGGATACCTGCGAGTATTCCTGCTATATCTTGGATTGTCCATTATTAATTATTTTCTTTTCTTCAGCATCTATGCTTATGTGGCAGGTGGGAAGCCGGGATTAAAAGCTTTTTGGAAGAATGCAATAGCACCAACCGTAACAGCCTTGGCAACCTGCTCCAGTGCAGCAACGATACCTGTGAATCTGGAAGCAACTAAGAAGATTGGTGTTCCCGTTGATATTGCTGAGACAGTAATTCCATTAGGAGTGAATACACATAAGGACGGGTCCGTGATTGGTGGTGTATTAAAAGTAGTATTCCTGTTTGGCTTGTTCGGTAAAGATATGAACAACTTTGGAGCAATCCTTTCCATTCTGGCAGTTGGCTTCTTGGTCGGAGCGGTTATGGGCGCGATCCCGGGCGGTGGTTTGATTGGTGAGATGCTTATTATCAGTATCTTTGGTTTCCCTCCGGCAGCACTTCCGGTAATTGCAGTTATCAGTACAATCATCGACGCACCGGCAACGGTTCTTAATTCCACCGGTAATACCGTCTGTGCTATGCTGGCTGCAAGGTTTGTTGACGGCAAGAAGTACTTCTTCCCTATTATTATGCATTAGAGGGTAAGAAAATTTCTTGACAAAATGTAAGAAATGAGGGATACTCAGTTAGAATAGTGCGAATTACGTCCTTCCCGTAAGGAAAAACGCAATTCACACGGGAAGAACTGCAGAACTCGCACAGAGGTGCTCCTTCTTTGTTCTTCTAGATTGTTGTAATACAGTTCAAAGAAATTGATGCAATATGAATGTGATTTCTTCCCGTAAGGAAGAACGCAATTTACACAGAAGAACTGCAGAACTCGCACAGAGGTACTCCTTCTTTGTTCTTTCGGATTGTTGTAATACAATTCAAAGAAATTGAAACAATATAGATACTGGTACATAAGGTTATTTAGATTAATATAGAATAGGAAGATTAATATGAAGCTATGCAGTATTGCAAGCGGCAGCAGTGGAAACTGCATCTATGTCGGT
>JAGFXQ010000048.1 GCA_017861355.1 Bacillota bacterium | reverse complement strand
CCGGACTCTATTAATATATCGACAAATTATCTTATAATTTTAGGGTAGATATGAAAATACCTTCAGGAAATATTTTGAAAAACATATTAAAAAGATAGATTTATAGAAGTAAAAAACACCTAACTGTTCAAAGAGAACGGTTAGGTGTTCTGATGGTTTTATTTAATTCTAGTAACATGTACACAATATACATAGATATTCTGAATTTTCTTTGCTTCCACTCCGTCCACATGGATGATGGGCTGCGTCTCGGATGGTGATACATAGAGCTTGAATATAATTCCGTCCTGATTCACTCTCATGTTTCGGATGGGCTTATATTCATAATCCTTCTTTGGGATACCAATGTAATTGAAGATGATATCATAGGTATCAGGATGGGAGAAACAACGCAGGATCTCTTCTTGTTCATACATTCCAATGATTTCTCTGACCTCTTCAAAGGTCATATTGGTGCATTTGAATTCACCTTCATTAAATAAGGTATTCATATTACTATTGTCAAGTAGCAGTAAGGGATTATCCAGTTTCTTTGTAGCCATAAACATCGCTCCTTCCTGATGATACCTGCCATGAATGGCAAGTTATTTTCACTATAACAATATGATATTTTTCCGTAACCAAGAGGGTATTTTGCACACCTTCTATCTAACTTCAGTATATGATTCCCGTGGTTTTTTGTCAATAAGCACGCAAAACAAAAAAAGGTATCTGCCCCAGAGTAATCCGGAACAGATACCTTTTGCTATTCAATCATTTCGATTGTATTTAGATCATATTTACGCTTCTCTTAACATAAGTGGTATGAAGAACGTCATGAGCCTTGTGACTGCCGGGCTTTCCGAGATAATCAGCATAGAGAGTCTTAATTGCTTCATTCTCATGAGACTTTCTAACTTCCATCTTCGCATCCTGATCATAGAGAGCTTTTGCACGAAGAGTTCTGATATCGGTAAAGTTACGAACAGTACCGGGCTGCTGAGGCTGTCCACCGCCGTTTACACAACCACCGGGGCATCCCATGATCTCGATGAAGTGATAATTAGCTCTGCCTGCTTTTACATCATCCAGAAGCTTTCTTGCATTTGCAAGACCGGAAGCTACCGCTACATTTACTGTTAAACCGGCTGCTTCGTAGGTTGCTTCTTTGATACCTTTGGTTCCTCTGACTTCTTTGAAATCAGGGCTAGCAAGCTCGGAACCGGTAATTGTCTCAACTGCTGTTCTGAGAGCTGCTTCCATAACACCGCCGGTAGCACCGAAGATAACAGAAGCACCGGTAGATCTGCCTAGCGGATCATCAAAGTGCTCATCCGGTAAGGATAAGAAGTTGATGCCTACACGCTCGATCATTCTAGCAAGCTCACGTGTTGTGATAGAGATATCAACGTCCGGAACACCGGCTGCGCTCTGATCTTCTCTGCCGATCTCGAATTTCTTCGCGGTACAAGGCATTACGCTGACACTGACAATCTTCTTAGGATCAATATTATTCTTCTCTGCATAGTAGGTCTTAAGGATTGCACCAAACATCTGCTGAGGAGATTTACAGCTGGATACGTTATCAAGCATATCGGGATAATAGTGCTCACAGAACTTAACCCAACCAGGTGAACAGGAAGTGATTAACGGTAATTTACCGCCATTCTGAATTCTCTCGATCAGCTCGTTTGCTTCTTCCATAATCGTAAGGTCAGCAGCAAAGTCGGTATCGAATACCTTAGCAAAGCCTAAACGACGAAGAGCAGCGACCATCTTACCTTCTACATTCGTTCCGATCGGAAGGCCAAATGCCTCGCCAAGAGCAGCACGAACGCTGGGAGCGGTCTGTACAACTACATATTTATCAGAATCTGCAAGTGCAGCGAATACATCATCGGTAGAATCCTTCTCAAGAAGAGCACCGGTAGGACATACTGCAATACACTGACCACAGGATACGCAGCTGGTCTCGCCTAAGCCCATGTCAAATGCACAAGAGATATTGGTATCAAAACCACGCTCATTTGCACCGATTACGCCTATACCCTGGATCTTATCACATACTGCGGAACAACGTCTGCAGAGGATACATTTATTGTTATCACGTACCATATGAGCAGAAGAATCATCTAACTCATAACGGGTACGATCTCCATCATACAGATATTCATCCTTCACGTTTAAGTCATTGCAAAGCTTCTGGAGCTCACAATTACCGCTACGTACACAGGAGAGACATTTTCTGTCATGATCGGATAAGATAAGCTCTAAGGTCTTCTTACGGGAAGAGAGAACCTTAGGTGAATTTGTGGTGATTTCCATGCCTTCAGAAATAGGGTACATACAGGAAGCAACAAGGCTTCTGGCACCCTTTACTTCAACGACACAGATACGACAAGCGCCGATCTCATTGATATCCTTTAAGAAACATAAGGTGGGGATATCGATGCAGGCAAGCTTAGCCGCTTCTAATATGGTGGCACCCTTAGGTGCTTGAATTGGCATGCCATTTATTTTAATATTTACCGTTTCCATTTTTAACCTCCATCTTGATATAATAACCAGTTAGTTATTTCTTAGAGATAGCGCCGAACTTACATTTCTCCATACAAGCGCCACACTTGATACATTTGCTCTGATCGATAAGATGTGCTTCCTTAACCTTACCGGAGATGGCTCCGTTCGGGCAAATTCTTGCGCAAAGAGTACATCCTTTACACTTATCTTCGTCGATGATGTAGGAAAGAAGAGCTTTACATACACCGGCAGGACATTTCTTATCAACTACATGGGCAATATACTCATCTTTGAAATAACGTAAAGTTGATAATACCGGGTTGGGAGCTGTCTGGCCAAGGCCACAAAGAGCATTCTCCTTGATGTAGTAGCACAGATCCTCTAATTTCTGAAGGTCATCCATGGTACCCTGTCCGTTTGTAATCTTATCCAGGATTTCATGAAGACGCTTGGTACCGATACGGCATGGTGTACATTTACCGCAAGACTCATCTACCGTGAACTCAAGGAAGAACTTAGCGATATCAACCATACAGTTGTCTTCATCCATAACGATCAGACCGCCGGAACCCATCATGGAACCGATGCTGATTAAGTTATCATAGTCAATCGGAATATCAAAATGCTCTGCAGGGATACATCCACCGGAGGGACCGCCTGTCTGAGCTGCTTTAAACTTCTTGCCGTTCGGGATACCACCACCGATATCTTCGATTACTTCGCGAAGAGGAGTTCCCATCGGGATCTCTACAAGACCGGTGTTATTGATCTTACCGCCGAGAGCAAATACCTTGGTTCCCTTGCTCTTCTCGGTACCCATGGATGCAAACCACTCGGGGCCATTTAAGATGATCTGAGGAATGTTTGCATAGGTCTCAACATTGTTTAAGATGGTAGGCTTCTGGAACAGACCCTTCTGTGCAGGGAACGGAGGACGAGGACGAGGCTCACCACGGTTTCCTTCGATGGAAGTCATAAGTGCAGTCTCTTCGCCACATACGAATGCGCCGGCACCAAGTCTTAATTCAATATCAAAGCTAAAGTCAGTACCAAAGATGTTCTTACCAAGTAAGCCATATTCTCTTGCCTGACCGATAGCGATCTCAAGACGATCAACAGCGATCGGGTACTCTGCACGTATGTAGATATATCCCATAGATGCGCCGATTGCATATCCTGCAATTGCCATAGCCTCAAGTACTACGTGAGGATCTCCCTCTAATACGGAACGATCCATGAATGCGCCCGGGTCACCTTCGTCTGCATTACAGCAAACATATTTTTGATCTGCGTCATTACCCTTTGCGAGCTTCCACTTTAAGCCGGTCGGGAAACCGCCGCCGCCACGACCACGAAGACCACTGTCTAAGATGGACTGAATAACCTGATCCGGTGTGAACTCGGTTAATACCTTACCAAGTGCCTCATAACCGTTGGTTCCGATGTATTCATCGATATTCTCAGGATTGATAACACCACAGTTACGAAGTGCAATTCTGTGCTGTCTCTTGTAGAAGTCGGTTTCATTTAAGGATTTGATACCATTCTCGGTAATCATTTCCTTATAAAGAAGACGATTAACAATACGTCCCTTTAATAAGTGCTCGGATACGATCTCCGGAACATCTTCATTTGTAACCATTGCATAGAAAGTTGCTTCCGGGTAAATAATAACAATAGGTCCCTGTGCGCAAAGTCCATGACAGCCAGTCTGTACAACGGCTACTTCGTCTTTAAGACCATTTTTGATGATTTCTGCCTGCAGTGTATCAATAATCTTGGCACTTCCCGAGGAAGTACATCCGGTACCACCGCAAACCAATACGTGTGAACGATACATAGTGTGTCCTCCTTCGGATTAGCCGAGTACTTCGGCAATCGTATATTTTTGAACTACCTGACCACGGATTAAGTGATTTTCAATCACTTCCTGTGCTTTTTCGGGAGTCATCTTTACATAAGTAACTTTATCTTTACCGGGTTCCAATACCTCTACGATAGGTTCGAATTGGCATAAGCCGATACATCCGGTCTGTATAACAGCAACATTAGTAAGACCCTTTTGCTGAACTGCATCAGAAAGTGCGGTAAGTACCGGTCTGGCACCACTTGCGATACCACAGGTAGCCATACCCACGATAACGCGTGTCTGCTCGCTGGATTCATTACGAATTCCAATCTGACCCTGCATCTTTTCTCTGATTGCTTTAAGCTCTTCTAGAGATTTCATGCTATATCCTCCTTAATAAACTACATTTTTCAAGAACTATATGGAGGATATTATCCTCCTTAATAAACTACAATTTTCGAGAACTATATTGGAGGATATTATCCTCCCTTAAATAAATTACGAATAACAAGAACTACATTTGATTCATCATTGTAGACCGGTAATGATTTATGTATCTTTTGTAATGGTGGTCTGTAGCTGATGTATTACCATTATACGAGATATCCACCGTCTGTCTCATATTGGTTTTCTTGTAAGTATTCCTTGATGTAGGCAGATACCTCGGGCGAATTCAATGGAACATCGTTAAGAATTTGACGAAACTCGCGAGTATCCAGGGTGAATTCCTTGTCGTCGAAGCAATATCGATACAAGAAATCAATCTGCGTATTCAAAGTGATTAATGTATGCACGGTGCTGTTCATGTCGCCAAGCGGCATGCGGTCGATATGGGATAATCCAAATACTGCAATGACCCGGGTTCCGACTCCGAGAGTGGACTCTATATGAAAACTTCCGCCGGTGCTCTCAGCCGCCATCTTGAAAAATGGTACGCCAAGACCTACCTTTCTGGTGGTCCTCGTTGTAAAGAAGGGGTCTTCTACCTGTTGGATCTGTTCCGCGGTCATTCCGCAGCCATTATCAGCTATTGTAATCATTAGTCTATCCGAGTCTCTTTGTATCTGAATTATTATTTCAATCAGGCTTGCTTCTGCTCGAATTGAATTATTAGCGATATCCAATACATTAAGAGAGATTTCAGTCATCATATTATTTATACTTTGCTAAAATGCCTTCCAGATCGTCAACGGATAATTTTCCATAAACATCCTCATTGATCGTCAGTACGGGTGCAAGTCCACATGCACCGATGCAACGACAGGACTCTAATGAAAAATGGCCATCATTTGTACATCCACCATCTTCTACGCCAAGCATCTCTTGAAGCTTTGTGAAGATGTCTCCGGAACCCTTAACATAGCAAGCGGTTCCTAAGCAAACAGAAACATTGAATTTGCCCTTCGGATTAAGTGAAAACTGTGAGTAGAATGTTACAATGCCGTAGACTTTTTCCAGCGGAACATTCATTTCATTGGAAATAATGGTCTGTACTTCAATCGGAAGATAACCATAAATACCTTGTGCCTTTTGCAAAATGGGCATTAGAGCGCCTTTATCATCTTTATGATCAGCAATGACCTTTAAGAGTGCTGATTCCTGCTCTTTCGTTCCTGCAAAGGGTACTGTGTTGTTTTGCGATCCCATTTTTGAACCTCCTTAAGATATATTGTGTCGCCACAAACATTGACATTATAACATAAGTATGTTAAAAAATCTACAAAAATTATTAACAACTATAAGCATAATTATCGATTCTTATCTAAGCATATTGCGGTAATGTATTTTTGTTAAGAAATCATGAAGTATTTCTATAAATTAAGAACCGGAAATCACTTGAAGAATCTGGCAAAAGCTTGAATATTCTAAGATTGTAATTGATGACAAATTGTATTATAATATTTCTTACGCCATTGCTTTTTCAGATGGTCTAAAACTTGCATATATATTACATTACGTTGTATAAGAGAGGCGAAACAATGGATGATTTATATAAATTACAACTGGAAGAACTGCTGCAGACCGCACCCGGGGGAGTCGTTAAGCTGGCCTTAGATGATATGCTGACGATACTTTTTGCATCGGAGACCTTCTTCTCGATGGTTAAGACTGTTACAGATAAGTCGACAAAGGCACCGCAACTGCTCCGATTGGTTTACTCAGCTGATGTGATCTATGTTACTCAGCAGATTGCATCTCAGAAGAATAGAAAAGACAACATGCTTAGCTTTCATTTTCGCAGTCTTCAACAGGACGGCAGCTTCAAATGGATCATGATTACCGGTAGCCGTCTACAGGAGATACATTCCTCCGGTACAAAATCCTATCCGGTATTTTCCTGTATGGCACTGGATGTGACAGATGCTATGGTTCAATATAAACAAATGGAGCAGAACACCGAATATAACCGATCCATTGCAGAGCTTTCTAAGGATTTATTTTTTGAATATGAGATTGCTTCAGATACCTTGAGCTTCTCTGAGATATTCCGTGAAGTGTTTGGTAAGGATTCCGTGATGACCGGATTCCGTAAGAGGCTGGAGAAAACAAAGATTATTCATGCCGAGGAGCTTCCGGCAGTGGTAGGTATATTTAACAGCATGATGAGTGGAAGAAAACAGGTACGTTTTGAGCTTCGTTTGATTCCTAAGGATGGTAAACCCTGTTGGTATATCTGCTATGCGTCGATCATCTTCGGAGAAAACCGAAATCCTTATAAAGTGGTAGGAAAGCTCTCGGTGATCAATTGTGTGGAGAATGCTCCGGCAGAATCAAGCTACCAACCGATCATGGATTCTCTTACCAATGTCTGCACGAAGGAATCCACGGAGATTATGATACAAGATGCACTTCATAAGCAGAATGGGGATGCACTGTCTGCGCTTTTACTTGTAGACATTAGAAATTATAAGAATATCAATGAAATACGAAGAGCAATTCATGGTGAGAATGTGCTGACCACCGTTGGAAATTCATTAAAGAGACATTTTAGAACTTCTGACATCATCGGAAGAGTAGGTATAAGTGAATTCGCCATCTTTCTTAAGGATATTCCCGGTGATCTGCTGGTATATGAGAAGGCAGATAGGCTCTGTAAGGATCTGGAGTCCATCTATTCCTTTGAACACACGAAGAGTGGTATTACTGTCAGCATCGGCATAGTACTTCAGCGAGGGAATCAGGAATACCAGGCAATACTGGCAAATGCAAATACAGCACTCGTCATGGCAAAGAAGGTGCCGGTCAGCTCCTTTGAAGTGTTCGGAGGGGCGAACTGAAGCTAGGCTTACCCCTGTTATTTGTAAGTGTAAGTTGTTCGATACTTTAATATAAACGGAGGGCTATATGAATATTGAGGACATTAGATCTATTTTAGGAGCAAAGTATATCGTCGGAGAAGAATGGAAGGAGCGTGAGGTCCATACTGCCTGCGGCTCAGATATGATGAGCGATGTATTGGCATTTATGAAGGATCAATCGGTACTTATGACCGGCCTCTGCAATCTTCAGGTGATTCGTACCTGTGAGATGATGGATATTATTTGTGTTGTATTTGTCAGAGGAAAGCTGCCGGACGAGGCGATGATCGAGATGGCTAAGGAAAAGGAGATTGCTCTTCTTTCTACCGGTCATAGAATGTTCGCGGCCTGCGGTATGCTGTATGAAAAAGGCTTGCGGGGAGGTCCAGACTACAAATGAGTAATACAATACATATGTCCTATGAGGTCCCGGCGAATGATTTTACACGTGCAGGAGAAGCTTCCAGCAGCCTGAAAAGCAGCTTGAAGAAGATGGGTGTCAATCCTGAGATTGTCCGTAAAGTAGCTATCGCGATGTATGAAGGCGAGATTAATATGGTGATTCATGCAACCGGAGGGAAAATAGATGTTGTGATATCCCCGGAGGAGATCGAAATGGTTCTCAAGGATCAGGGTCCCGGGATCGCCGATATTGAGCTGGCGATGCAAGCCGGGTATTCCACAGCACCGGATAACATTCGTAATCTCGGGTTTGGTGCCGGGATGGGATTACCGAATATGAAGAAATACAGCGATGAATTTAATATTGAGAGCACGGTAGGGGTCGGAACTACCGTTACCATGAAAGTGAAAATGTAAACAATGATTTGCTGTTACAACAGAGCTGACAGCTAAGTAACATTTCAGGGGGTATTGTAATGGGTAAATTTTTTACTTCGGTTCGTTTGAAGGAAGACTTATGTATGGGATGCATCAATTGCATTAAACGCTGTCCTACACAGGCCATCCGGGTAAGAAACCAGAAAGCTGTAATCACAAAGGAATTTTGCATTGATTGTGGGGAGTGTATCCGCATATGCCCTCATCATGCCAAAGAAGCTACTTATGATTCCCCTGAGATTATGAAGAAGTTTGAATATACGGTGGCATTACCGGCACCGTCTCTATACGGACAGTTTAATCATCTGGAGGATGTGAATATCGTCCTCACTGCACTGAAGAAGATGGGCTTTGATGATGTATTCGAGGTTAGCGGTGCGGCAGAGCTTGTCTCCGAGATGTCCAGAAAATATGTGGCAGAGCATAAAGAGAAGTGGCCGATCATCAGTACGGCCTGTCCTTCTGTGGTACGCTTGATTCAAGTACGATTTCCGAATCTGATTGAGCACTTGTTACCCATCTGCGCACCTGTTGATATGGCTGCTTCCATGGCAAAGGATAAAGCGATGGAGAAGACCGGACTTCCCAGAGAAAAGATTGGAATTATATTCATCTCACCCTGTCCTGCCAAGATGACTGCAGTTAAATCTCCAATAGGGATTGATCACAGCGAGATCGATGGAGTTCTTGCGATCAAAGAAGTATATCCGATCCTATTGCCCTTAATGAAACAAAGCATTGATGACGTAGAGGAACTCGGTATCTCCGGACGAATCGGTATCGGCTGGGGAAGTACCGGCGGAGAAGCAGGAAGCCTCCTGACCGATAATTATCTGGCAGCAGATGGTATCGAGAACGTAATCAAGGTCTTGGAGGATCTGGAGGATCAGAAGTTTGATCAGCTGGAGTTTATTGAACTGAATTCCTGTGCCGGTGGTTGTGTCGGTGGAGTGCTAACAGTTGAGAATCCTTACCTTGCAAAAGTGAAGCTAATAAGACTTCGCAAGTATCTTCCGGTTTCCCGCTCTCATCTGGCGAGCGGTGTTGCTGAGGAGAACTTCTGGACGGATGAAGTAAATTATGAGCCGGTATTCAAGCTGGGCAAGGATATGAATGAAAGTATTGCGAACATGTCAAGAGTAGAGGAGCTATGTGAGAAGTTCCCGCGATTGGATTGCGGTTCCTGCGGTGCGCCCACCTGCAAGGCACTGGCGGAGGATATCGTCCGAGGTGTAGCCAAGGAACAGGATTGTATCCATATCTTAAGGGATTATATTCATAAGCTCTCTGAAGAGATGTCGAAGCTGGATCGGCTGATATAAATGAATTAAGATCATTAGAATTCGTTTGGTAGAAAGGCTGTAATACAGTAACATAGGAGGTTCGATATGAAATTTATCCATTGTCCTCATTGCGGTGACAAGTTGGTGCCGAAGAATATCGGTGATGAGGGATTAGTTCCCTACTGTTCGGTCTGTGACCGGCCGGTCTTCAATATACCCTATGCCTGTACTTTAACCTTGGTGGTGAATGAGCTTGGAGAGGTTGCCCTGATTCGGCAGAGTTATGTATCCCAGACAAATTATGTGCTGGTAGCCGGCTATATTAAGAGTGGTGAAAGTGCAGAGGAGACAGCACTAAGGGAAGCACAGGAAGAGATCGGTGTTTCTGCTCATACAATACGATTTATCAAAAGCTATTATTATGAAAAGCGAGATATGTTAATGCTGGGTTTTGTAGCATTTGCAGATAAATGTCCTCTGAGTATGTCGGTGGAGGTGGATGCGGCAGAATGGGTTCCTCTTGCAGAAGCCACTGGAAGGCTGAAAGAGGGAAGCATTGCAATGCAACTATTACAGGATTATCTGAGCACAAACTAATTCAAAGGATAAGTATGATATTTTATGTTGCATTACGGATGCAGCTAGGGAGGTTATAATGAAGGTACTTGATTTGGTTCAGGATGGAAGCTTTAAGGTGTTGAATGAAGGAAATAATCTGGAACGGGAGATCCGGGCGCCTTATTGCTGTGATTTGCTAAGTGTTGCCATGGGAAGAATGCCGGCAGACTCTGCCTGGGTTACTGTTATGGGAAACATCAATACACTCGCTGTTGCCACACTGGCAGATGCAGCCTGTATTATCTTAGCGGAAGGAAGCCATCTTGATGATCCCGCATTGAATAAAGCGAAGCAGCAGGAGATTACGGTATTTGAGACAGAGCTTCCGATCTTTGAAGCTGCTTTCATCGTATACCAGAAGCTACATGCTTAAGCTATCCTATGACCTGCATATCCATTCCTGCTTATCTCCCTGCGGTGATGAAGATATGACCCCCGGCAATATTGTAGGAATGTCGGTATTGAAGGGGTTGGATGTAATCGCGATTACAGATCATAATTCCTGCAAGAACTGCCCGGCAGTGCTGAAGCTTGCAGACCAATATAACATCATAGCAATTCCAGGCATGGAACTTACAACCATGGAGGAGGTACATGTACTGTGCCTCTTTGCGCAGTTATCGGATGCATTACAATTCAGTGATTATGTTGCTTCGAAGCTGATGAGGATTCCAAATGATGAACGTGTCTTTGGTAAGCAAGAGATCTGCAATGAGGAGGATGAGGTTATCGGAACAGAGCCATATCTTCTCATCAATGCGACGGATATTTCCTTTGATGATATGGGAAGACTAATGAAGGAATACAACGGCGTGTATCTTCCGGCTCATATTGATAAGAATTCCAACAGTCTATTATCCAACCTTGGTTTTATCGCACCGGAGGCGGATTTTACGGCAGCCGAGTTTGCCGATATTACGAAATACGAGGAGATCAGCAATCGAAATCCTTATCTCAAACACTGTAATATTATCACAGATTCGGATGCTCACATGCTCGGAAGAATTCAGGAGGCAGTAAACTATCTGGACTGTGCCAGTAGAGATAGATCCGATATTATAAATGCAATTATCCAGAGGTAAAATGTACTTGAGCAAAGTCCATTTTACCTCTTCTGATAAAAGAACTAACATGAGATTTAGAAAGCGATCTAATAAAGTGGACTAACGAAGTGATCTATTGACTTGATCTAATAAAGGAGACCGACTGAAATAGACGCTATTGTAATATCTCAATCTTATGCTATAATATTCAAGATAAGCAGATTAGTCAAAGCAGCCATAAGTGCTTTCTAAGCTTGCTTAAGAATGCACATTTGATTGCTTTGATAAGTGCAACGTGAGCTCAAAAAGCGAAGCTTATTGAACTCCTAATCTGTGAAAAGCAGAGTGCAACAGGATGAAATTAATAAAATTAATATAGACAAAGGAGTTTATAATTATGGAATTAATTGATGTAAGAGAATTATACCGGAATAAGGAACGATATATCGGCAAACAGGTGTCTGTTGGTGGTTGGGTCAGAAGTGTAAGAGATTCCAAGACCTTTGGCTTTGTCGTATTGAATGATGGTACTTATTTTGAGACCCTGCAGGTAGTGTATCACGACAAAATGGAGAACTTTGCAGAAGTATCAAAATTAAACGTTGGCTCTGCGATCATTGTAAAGGGTGAGTTGGTAGCTACTCCTGAGGCTAAGCAGCCTTTTGAGATTCAGGCAGAAGAGGTGCTGATCGAAGGAACCTCTACCGCAGATTATCCGTTACAGAAGAAGAGACATACGTTAGAATATCTGAGAACTCAGACACATTTAAGAGCTAGAACCAACACCTTCCAGGCTGTGTTCCGTGTACGTTCCTTGATTGCTTATGCGATTCATCAGTATTTCCAGGACCGCGACTTTGTCTATGTTCATACTCCTATCATTACAGGCAGTGACGCAGAGGGTGCAGGTGAGATGTTCCGTGTTACTACCTTAGATCTGGATAACCTGCCTAGAACAGAGGATGGCAAGTTAGATACTACCCAGGATTTCTTCGGCAAAGAGACCAATCTTACCGTAAGCGGACAGTTAAATGGCGAGACCTATGCGATGGCATTTAAGAATATCTATACCTTTGGACCGACCTTCCGCGCTGAGAATTCCAATACAACCCGTCACGCGGCTGAGTTCTGGATGATCGAGCCCGAGATCGCATTTGCCGATCTGAAGGATGATATGGCGATGGCAGAGGGAATGCTCAAATATGTCATCAACTATGTACTGGAGCATGCTCCGGAGGAGATGCAGTTCTTTAATCAGTTCATTGATCAGGGCTTATTAGAGCGTCTTACGAGTGTGGCTAATTCCAGCTTCGGCCATGTAACCTATACCGAGGCAGTCAGCATATTAGAGAAGAACAACGATAACTTTGACTATAAGGTATTCTGGGGCTGTGACCTTCAGACTGAGCATGAGCGTTACTTAACCGAGCAGATATTCAAGAAGCCGGTATTCGTTACTGATTATCCGAAGGAGATTAAGGCTTTCTATATGAAGCTGAATGAAGATAACAAGACCGTCGCAGCGATGGACTTATTAGTTCCCGGCATCGGTGAGATCATCGGTGGAAGCCAGAGAGAAGACGATTATGATAAGCTCGTGAAGAGAATGGAAGAGCTTAAGCTTAAGACGGAGGATTATGATTTCTATCTTGACCTCAGAAAATATGGTTCTGCAAGACATGCCGGCTTTGGACTTGGCTTTGAGCGTTGCGTAATGTACCTCACCGGTATGGGTAACATTAGAGACGTAGTTCCTTTCCCCAGAACGGTGAATAACTGCGAGCTGTAAGAGATAAACTATAAAATCTCAAAATATATGAAATGATAAAAATGGCTTAAGATGTAGGGACCGAAAAATCGGGACTGTCATCATAAGCCATTTTTTGTATCTACTTCATATTAATTCTTAGACCTTATTGGTTAACGCCATAAGATAAAAGTAATAATGCGATCAATAGAGCAATATTACTTTTGGTAGCTGTTCTTAAACACAATATATTTTACTCTGTCCAGAGCAAATAATAACACAAGTCCAAGAATACCGGCAGCAAATACTTCACCTGCGCCGACGGTCAGCATCATGAAGGGGATTGCATCAGGGATATTATATGCGTAGCGAAGTACCCAAGGAATAATGAAAGCATTCACTAAAATGGGAGGAATCGGCACGAGGTACTTATTGCGTCTTAACTGGTAGGATAAGAAGGCTGCAATTAAGGTCGCAAGGGAACCGAATACCAGATCGAGAACATCCGCACCGGTAAAAAATGCGCTTAACAAACATCCGATGGCTACACCGGGGATGGCAGCAGGGGTAAAGTAGGGCAGAATCGTGAGTGCTTCTGCGATTCTGAACTGGATTGGACCGAAACTGATCGGCTGAAACATCAGCACCAGTGCGGTATAGATGGCCGCAATGACAGCAGCCTCTGTAAGAAATAGAGTCTTTTTGTTATTCATGATTATTCTCCTTTAGTTTTGTTTTAAGGGATGTATTACAATCCCTTCGTCAGGAAGGTTACGAACTGACGCGGTATAATTTGGCAAAGTCCTTATATTAGGGGACTTGCAACTTCATTAGTATAACATGAAAATGGGGGTTGTCAAGCAAGAATCGTGCAGTAGTCGAATCAACCAAATTGGCAAAGACAGATCGATTCGATGACCTCCTGATTAGTTTGTATCTTTTGGAATTGCTGCCATAAAGGTAAAGGTATCATCATTGTGTTCTAGCTTGACAAATCCACCA
>JAGFXQ010000238.1 GCA_017861355.1 Bacillota bacterium | reverse complement strand
ATACACAGCATAAGGAACATGCGGAACTTTGCATGAAGAACGGTAAAGCGGTTCTTTGCGAAAAACCCTTTACGATTAATTACTCTGAGGCCATGGAGTTAATTGATCTGGCGAAGAGTAATAATGTGTTTCTAATGGAAGCAATGTGGACCAAATTTTTACCTACAACCAGGATTGTGAAGCAATGGATCGAGAATAAGATCATAGGTGATATTAAATATATGAATGTTACATTCGGCTTCCGATCAGAGTTTGATTCTCAGCACAGACTGTTTAATCCAAAGCTTGGCGGAGGAGCACTCCTTGATGTAGGTGTATATACTATCTCTTATGCCATATATCTCATGGGGAAATTTCCGGATAAAATCGGCGGTACGGCTCACATTGGTCAGAGTGGAGTCGATGAGATGAATGTTATCACACTTAAGTATAACGATGGAATGCTGGCCGATCTGAGTTCAGCGATTTCGGTGTCTACCGGGAATGATGCGGTAATCGTCGGGGACAGAGGGCGAATTGTAGTACCGAATTTTTGGACTGCGGAAAGTGCGGAAGCCTATGATGCGAATGATAAACTTGTCGATTCGTTTTTCCATCCCTTCACTTCGAATGGCTATGTATATGAAGTAGAAGAAGTAAACCGCTGCATCATGGAAGGAAAGAAACAAAGTGATATCATACCATGGAAAGATACTCTTGAAATTATGAAGATTATGGATGAATTGCGCACTGACTGGGGCTTGACCTATCCCTCAGAAACAGATTAAATGTAATGAGAAGCGTGTCATTTTCGGGAATTCTTTCATAAGAACAAGTTTCGGAATAGAAGTATCTTAACGGAGGATAAAGAGTGAAAGAAAATCACTTTCACTCGGAAAGAACTCCAAAATGAAATCCATTGGAATTTCATTTTGAACTTCTTTCAGGTCTTGTTTGTGCCGCCGTTGGCGGCGGAATGGGGGTAAATATGAAGGAAAAGGAATATATAGTTGCGGGTTATTCTTTTGTAGATACTCATGATTACAAAGAAGCTAAGCGCGAGGAAGAAACGGTGGAGTATATCAAAGCACATACGGACCTCGGTGATATGAACAAGGTGCTAAAGCTTTATCATAAATTAGTAGAAAGAAATACGCTGAAAACGATGGTAGGCTATTCTTTCTTAAATGAATTGCGTAATAACATAATTGCCGCCGGAGTCGTTACACAGGATAACCTCCCGGGCATACGGATAACGAAGTCGGAAAAGGAACCAAGAGTGTACGATAATGTTCTGGAGAAAGAACAAGAGCAAAGACATCTGGCGATGATTGAGGACTTCAGAATAAAGCTTCGAAATTCAAGAATTATCAGCGTTTTCCTGGCTGTTATTATCATAGTCATGATAATTATTGCTGTATTTAGTGACCGCAGTATGTATTCTATTTATGAGAATCAAGTGATAGATAAGTATGAGAGCTGGCAAAATGATCTTGATGCAAGAGAGAAGGCACTCGATCTGCGGGAACAAGCTCTCGACAAAAACGATCAAACAGCGCAATGATTTCACAATTTCGTCATAGTTAAGTGTTAATATATAGAAAAAATAACACAAACGGAGGTGCCAAATGGAAAAGCTTAAAATCTTAGTCGTAGATGATGAAAGCAGAATGAGAAAGCTTGTTAAAGACTTTTTGGTGCGAAAAAACTATGATGTCATAGAGGCAGAGAACGGAGAGCAGGCGATTGACCTGTTTTTCTCCAAGAAGGATATCGCGCTGATCATATTAGATGTAATGATGCCGAAGCTGGATGGATGGCAGGTGTGTAGGGAGATCAGACAGTATTCTAAGGTCCCGATCATCATGTTAACCGCGAAGAGCGATGAGAAGGATGAGCTTTTAGGCTTCGACCTTGGAGTAGACGAATATATATCCAAGCCCTTTAGTCCTAAGATATTAGTTGCCAGGGTGGAAGCAGTACTGCGTCGAACTTCAGTAACAGGAGAAGAAACCATCGAAATCGGAGGAATTGTACTTGATAAAGCTGCTCATCAGGTTAAGATCGATGGTGAAGAGATAGATCTAAGCTTTAAGGAATTTGAACTTCTGACTTATTTTGTTACAAATCAGGGGGTTGCTCTTTCCAGAGAAAAGATTCTGAACAATGTTTGGAATTACGATTATTTTGGTGATGCCCGTACGATAGATACTCACGTCAAGAAGCTAAGAAGTAAGATGGGACCGAAAGGAGACTTTATCAAAACCATCTGGGGACTGGGCTATAAATTTGAGGTGGATGCATGAGGCATTCAATCCGATTTAAGATAACACTTACCTTAACAATCATGGTGGTGTTGACTATTCTTATTACTTTAGTTATTAATCGTACCTTCTTATCGAATTACTATGTGTATACGAAGTCTAAGAATCTGGATACCGTATATCAGGAGGTCAAAGCAATCTATACTAAACCGGAGGATGATAAAACACTGTCCGAGGCTGAGACGATTAAGATGGAGCATCTGGCTTCCAGATATTCGGTTGATATCTATGTAATTAATTATCTTCAAGGCTTTATCTATCCGACCAGTATCGGAGATAGAGAACTAAAACAGATGCTCGGTATGCAGGCGGAATATCTTGCGGGATATTTGAATCCGGATATAACGGATCGTAAAATGATCAAGGAAACCACCAGCTATAAGATTATTCGTCTATATGATAAACAGAAGGATGCAAATTATCTGGATATGGTAGGTCTATATGGTACTACTTTCCAGGAATTATCCGGACAAACGGATCAGAGCCAGGATACGAACGGTGCAAGTAATGAGGACATGAAAAATTTTAGTATTATATTACTGCGATCTAACTTTGAAAGTATCGAAGAAGGAGTCGCTATCGCCAATGACTTTCTTGTATATATCGGAATCCTTGCCGTCATAATAGGAACTTTTGCCATGCTGTTCATCAGTAAGAGATTCACCAGTCCTATTCTTGAATTGGCCGGAATAGCAAAGAAAATGTCTGACCTGGATTTTGATATAAAATACAAGGTAGATTCAAAAGATGAAATCGGTGAGCTGGGAAATAGCATCAACAGTTTGTCGGACAAGCTGGAATCTACAATCACGGAACTAAAACAGGCAAATAACGAGCTGTTGACCGATATTCGGAAAAAGACAGAGATTGATGAGATGCGTAAAGAGTTCTTATCCAATGTATCTCATGAATTGAAGACTCCGATATCTTTAATTCAAGGCTATGCAGAAGGACTGAAGGAAAATATTAATGAAGATTCGGAAAGTCGTGATTTTTACTGCGAAGTAATCATGGACGAAGCGGACAAAATGAATACAATGGTGAAGAAACTTTTGAATCTGAATGAAATAGAGTTTGGTAATAATCAGGTGAATTTTGAACGATTTGATATTGTAACCTTGATTCAATCTGTGATAAGCTCAACAGAGATTTTGTTTAAGCAGAAGGAAGTAGTATTACATTTTGATTATAAGGAACCGATCTATGTTTGGGCAGATGAATATCTGGTAGAGCAAGTTGTGACCAACTATATCAGTAATGCACTTAATCATGTGAGCGGACAGAAGATCATCGAGATTAAACTAATCCCCAGAGAAGATCGAATTCGGGTAGCGGTATTCAATACCGGAGAGCTCATACCTGAGGATGATCTGGATAAAATTTGGATAAAATTCTATAAAGTAGATAAAGCGCGAACCAGAGAATATGGCGGCAGTGGGATTGGATTATCGATTGTAAAAGCGATTATGAAATCTTTGAACCAGGAGTGCGGCGTGATTAATCGAAATGTAGGAGTGGAATTCTGGTTTGAACTCGATAAGAAGGCATGAAGCAGCAGAGTAGAATGAATTAATTGCACATTAGAGGAAAGAGAAACGAATTTCCTTGTTTAGGTAATGATATGCTCCCCTTATTATAGTAGGTTATGAGAAATAACTATCTATGATAAGGAGGAGCATTTTTTTTGATCTAATTATCTTATGTTATAAGATTTGACGTTTTGATACGATACAGTACGTTAAATTATGTTGCTGATTTTATGGAAAAGTGATAATATGTAATCTGTACCATTCTGTGAAGCAATAACGAGAAATCATGTAATAAACGACAGGAGGAATCATTTATTGAGACGTAAAAAGCTAATTGTTGTTCTGCTATTAATGACAACATTAACCGGATGTATACAAAAATTCGATTATTCCGAGGAACAAACAGATACGGCTGCTGAATATATGGCTGGTCTGATGTTAAAATATGATACTACTTACAAAGCTGGTCTGGTTGAAATGAAAGATATTGTGGCGGAACAGGAGGCAAACGCTACTCCAACGCCGAATGCGATACAGAATTCAACAGGTGATCAAAACACTTCGGCGTCTGATTTAACGGATGCCCCAAAGAAGGAATATACCTTAACTCAAGTAATAGGTGAAGAAGGGTTTGACCTCCAATATACCGGATTTATTGTTGCAGATACTTATCCGGAGGATGCGACGGATGCTTATTTCTCCATTCCTGCAAGGGAAGGTAATCAATTGGTAGTATTGTCCTTTCAACTAAAGAATAAACTGGACAAGAAAAATACACTCGATCTTACGCAGGCAGATATCACCTATCAGCTGGATGTTAATGTAGGAACAGTATACGAACCGCCCTTTGCTCTTTTGGAGAATAATCTTAAGTTGATCGATATGACTTTGAAAGCAAAAGAGGAAAAAGAAGTGATACTTATTTTTGAAGTTAAGAAGGATGTTGTGATGAATAACATCAATCTGATGGTTACAAGGGACACCAAATCGGAAATTATAGAAATCAAGTAATTTATCGAAGCCGGTATCAACGGGAATATGTATGAAACTAGCCGGATAAAAGTTGCTTAGACTATAATATAATAGAAAAAAGATATAGAAATGTAAGACTAATAATGTGTGAGGACACATAAGGGAGGTAACAATGGGTTACAATGAGAGAAAGCGTATCAAGTTCTTTGGCTTACCCTTCAGCTTTACAAAATACTGTATTAATGAAGATAAGCTTACGATCACATCGGGATTTCTGAATATAACGGAAGATGATGCTATGATGTATAAGATTCAAGATGTTAGATTAACAAGAAGCCTATCGGAGCGGATATTTAAGATTGGTACAATTACTTGTTATACAGGGGATACCACTCATCCTGAGTTGATTCTGCATCATATCAGACATGCAAGCGAGATTAAAGACTTTATCATCACGTCTTCAGAGGAAGCCAGAAGAAAGAGAAGGTCGTTACATACGCTGAATATTGATGCCGAGGAATTGGGAGAAGAAGAGCTCGATAGTATCAATTAAAAAAAGTTTGTTTTCTATCTTGACATTTTTCGATTTGGAATGTACAATAAAAATCCACCGTTGATGAACGGCCACGATGACAAAATAAATCGAAATAAAAAATAAAAAAGTGGTTGACATAATACAGTGGATGTGATAAACTAAAAAAGTTGACGGCGAAAACGAGAAACACTAAGAAATGAGCCGAAGACAAACAATTGAACCTTGATAATTGAACAGTGAAACAACCCTGAAAATTCTAAAAAACTCGAAGTTCCACATGGACTTCGAACAAAGAGAAATTTCATTATGATATAT
>JAGFXQ010000237.1 GCA_017861355.1 Bacillota bacterium | reverse complement strand
TTTTGGTGATGGTGCAACTCATCAGGCGGTGGAAGATATCGCAATTATGCGAGCTATCCCAAATATGACGGTAATCTGTCCTGCAGATGCCAATGAGACAGTACAGGCGGTAAAGGCAGTTATCGACATGTCTGGTCCCTGCTATATTAGACTAAATAGGGTATTATGGTGGGTAAGGCTTTGGAAGCAGCGGTGGAATTAAAGCATAAGTATTCTGTTAAAGTAATCAATGTTAGTACGCTGAAACCAATGAATAAGGAAGCAATCATTGATATGGTAAAAGGCTGCAAAGCAATCGTAACGGCTGAAGAGCATAGTATTGTTGGCGGTCTGGGCAGTGCTATTTCAGAAGTACTTTGTAAGGAATGCAAGCCGATCGAATATGTCGGTGTGAACGATACCTTCGGCAGCAGTGCACATAATTATGAGGATGTACTTAACTATTATGGCCTTACGAAAGACAGTATTGTGAAAGCAATAGAAAAAATGGCTAATTTCTAGAAGAAAGGGCAGAGCGATATGAAAATTGGATTTATCGGACTTGGAATCATGGGAAAACCGATGGCGAAGAACCTTATGAAAGCCGGACATGATCTTGTTGTATATGATGTAATAAAGGAAAATGTGGAGGAAATGGTTGCGGCAGGTGCAAAATCAGCTGCCTCCTCAAAGGAAGTTGCTAGTGAATGTAAAATAATAATTACAATGCTGCCGAACAGCCCTCATGTCAAATCTGTAATTCTTGGAGAAAACGGTGTTCTCGAGGGTGCTTGTGCAGGAACGATTATTATTGATATGAGCTCAATCGCTCCGATTGTCTCGCAGGAGATTGAAAAGCTATGTTCAGCGAAGGGTGTAAAAATGATTGATGCTCCGGTATCCGGCGGAGAACCTAAGGCCATTGATGGTAGCTTATCTATCATGGTTGGGGGAGATAAAGCAATATTTGAGGAAGTATACGAAATATTGATGGTAATGGGTGCCAGTGCGGTTCATTGTGGAGATATTGGTGCAGGAAATACAACAAAGCTGGCTAACCAGGTGATTGTTGCCCTGAATATCGCAGCTGTCTCCGAGGCTTTCATGCTTAGCACAAAAGCAGGTGTTGACCCGATAAAAGTATTTGATGCAATCAAAGGTGGACTTGCAGGTTCTACCGTTATGAATGCGAAGATACCTATGATCACGGAGGGTAATTTTAAACCGGGTTTCAAAATCGATTTACATATCAAGGATTTAAATAATGCTTTAGAAACCGGTCATAGCGTAGGAGCTCCGCTTCCGTTGACTGCGGCTGTTATGGAAATGCTCCAGACACTTCATGCAGATGGCTATGGACAGAAGGATCACAGTGGTATTGCAATGTATTATGAGAAGTTGGCAGGTTCGGAAATTCGTAAATAGCATCCTTAACGCTATTATGAATACGGAAAAGGAGAATAATATATGTCAGAGAGATCATACCTGGAGAAATTATTTTCTCTTGAGGGAAAAGTGGTTTTATTCACAGGAGCGGCAGGCGGAATCGGAAGCGAGTTGTGTGAAGGCTTAGCAAAAGCCGGTGCTACCGTTGCTCTTTGTGATGTCAATAAAGAAAGATTAGACGAGCTCAAGGAGAAGATAGAAGAAGAAGGGGGCAAAGCATCCGCCCATCTTCTTAATGTCCTGGATAAAGCAAACGTCAAGTCCTGTGTGGATGAAGTGGCTGAACAGTATGGACATATTGATGTTCTGGTAAACTGTGCAGGTATTAACAAGAGGGAAGGTATTCTGGATGTCGAAGAAGATACCTACGACCGCATTATGGATATTAATTTAAAGGGAGTATTTCTTGTATCCCAGGCAGTCGGTCATTATATGAGAAAGCAGAATTATGGCAGTATCATAAATATAGGTTCGCATAATACAGGTTGGGTTCTTGGCGGATGCTCAGTATATGCTGCAACGAAAAGCGGGATAGTAGCATTAACCAAAGCCCAGGCAGTAGAATGGGCGAAGTTCAATGTCAGAGCGAATACAATCAGCCCCGGGCATATTCAAACCCCTCTCACAACCGTTACCTGGGAGCATCCGGAACGTTCTAAGTACCTTCTGGATCGTATCGCATTGAACCGACCGGGACAGCCGGAGGATATCGTAGGTGTCTGCTTATTACTGGCATCGGATGCATCGACATATATTACAGGCTGTGAGTATCGAGTGGATGGCGGATGTATTGCAGGAGGTCAGCCCTGGCCTTATGATACAAAATATTAATTGCACTTACCAAGTTTAGACAAAACATAAGTAAAATATAAGGGAACTTAAGGAAGCATAAGAAAACATAACGAATAAGGAAAACAAGAACGGGCTGTTGTAGCAAATACTCTCTTAATGAGCGAAAGTATTTGTTGTAACAGCCCGTTCTTGATAACCTTAAAGAATATTATGCTTGAAGTGTTTTAATTAATCGAAATACCTGCACTGTAGTGGAGATCAGATTCGATTTTGCGGTACTATTCTCCATTGCCTCCTCTACCGTCATTGGAAGCGAAAGGATACTGAAAAAGGCATCGATTCCTTCATCATTACATCGGATAGCATCCTTTGTAGTTCCACCGGCAAAGGCGATAACTTTCTTCTGATACTTTTTTGCCAGCTTTGCAACACCGATCGGTGCTTTGCCCATTGCTGTCTGAAAATCAAGCTTACCTTCTCCGGTAATTACAAAATCAGCATCGCGGATATCATCCTCTAGCTTAATCTCCTTTAGTATAATACTGATACCGGATTCCAGGGTACTATTCAGAAAGGTTAGAAATGCATACCCAAGGCCACCGGCTGCTCCTGTTCCTGGAACGGCAGCAGTATCCTTACCAAGTGTAGTTTTCACAACCTCGGCGAAGCTCTGTAGACCGGAATCCAAGATTTCCACGATTTCCGGTGTCGCGCCTTTCTGAGGTCCGAATACATGGGAAGCACCATTTGGTCCAAATAGGGGATTTGTTACATCACAAGCGATTTGAAAGGAACATTCCTTTAACTCCTTTAGGGCACCGTCCGTGCGGATACCTTTTATTTTACTCAATTCTCTTCCTGCCGGACCTACCGGTACATGGTCAGCATCAACGAATTCATATCCCAGTGCTTGAAGCATTCCGATACCGCCATCATTCGTAGCGCTTCCGCCTATTCCGATAATAAACTTCCTGCAACCCCTTTGGATAGCATCATTAATCATCTCCCCTACACCATAGGTCGTAGTGTTCAAAGGATTTAATGCCTCCTTCGGTACAAGAGAAATGCCCGCAGCGGCGGCCATCTCAAGCACAGCGGTTCGATTATCCTCAAGAATTCCATATTTACATGGAAGCTTCTGACCTAAGGGTCCGGTAACCGTTATATTTATCTCTTTTCCACCGATTCCGGTGAGTAAAGCATCTACCGTTCCTTCTCCGCCATCTGCCAGAGGCTTTACAATTACCTCTGCATCGCATACGCGAAGAATACCTTCTTTGATTGACAATCCTGCTTCCATGGAGGATAAGCTCCCTTTCAAGGAATCTATTGCTACTACAATTTTCATAAGCGCTCTCCCATAATGTATATTTAATATCATAATCATATCATGGTAATCACATTGCGAAAAGGATGATAATTTATTACTTTATACCATTACTTATCATACCTATGCCTTGCTCACTCTTCAAGCCCCCTGCTTTATCCATGTTTGACATAATATTCCTATTAGTCTATAATTTACCTTAAGTAAGATAATAATTTCTGTTGGAAGGAGCTTCTATGATTTGTAAGCAATGTGGCAGAGAAAATGAATATAATGCAAGGTTTTGTGCTTATTGCGAGGCTGAGTTACCGATGCAAGAAAGCGGTTTGGCTGCTTCAAAAACTTCGGATTATGAATCAGATCAGGGTTTCGCAAGACCAGACAGCGATTATGAAGCGCCACAGGTTCTTGTTACGGGTTCAATGGTAGACGATTTATTTTCTGATAAAAATAACGGAATAGCTGACCAACAGAGGATAACTAAATCCGGCAGTGAACTACATAGAAAGAGGAAGCATCAGAAGAGCTCTGCAAAACGTAAAGCAAAGAAGGAACGGAAGCATAGACAGCAGAGACTGGAGCAAGAGCTAAAATCCCGTCTTCAAGAAAGCCAGGAGGCATTAAGCCAATATATGTATCAGGGCTTGAATCAGGATGTGATCGAAGAGGACGAAACTAAGAAGAATAAAAGTCTTAGGTGGTCAATTCTTGGAGTAATTGCAGGGTTATTGATGACAGTAGTCATTTTAATCTATATGAGCAGTAGGAATGAAAAGACGGATTATACTTTTATTACAAAGGATGCAATTGAGGTATACACTAGTACGAGTGAACCGGTCTCTTATGTATTTAATGCACAGGGAGATATGTTATATAAGGAGGATGGTTATTTTCTTAGCTATTATACGGCTGACCATTCCGCAGCGATTCTATACGATATTAACGAACGTAATTGCATTTATGTTAATAATCATAAGAGAAAAGAATTCGATTCCGTGATGGAAGCCTTCGCTATGTCTGAGGATGGGAATTTTATAGTTTATTCCATCCCGGGAGGACTTGGGAAATATTATCTTAGGCTGTATGATGCAGTATCGGATAAGGATATCATGATCGATAATCAAACAAAGCACTTCGAATTACTGAATGTCTTGCCCGGTGGTAAACTAATATCCTATGTGACCTATACGATGAATGAAAAAAGTGAGCTTCAGGCGGTTCAATCCTATCTGATAAGTAACAATAAAACTCCGGAACTGTTTGGCAACAATCTATGTATTTATGCAGCATCCGCGGATGGAAATGATATCTACTATTATGAACTACAAGATAAAAGTATGGGCTCCTTCTATGAAAGGCATGCCGGAAAGTATTCCTTATTATCCGAAGCAGTCAGCAGCAAATTATACTTTAACCGAGACTATTCGCAGGTGCTGATCGGGGATAATGGAAGTTATTATCTCAGCAATCAGGGGGATGAACGACGAAAGATATTGGAAGTGATGATTACCGATGTATTACTTCCAATCAAAGGAGCGGTCGCAACCAGATCACGAGCGTTCAATACCTATGGGATCCAAAGCTTTGAAGGTAAACTTCTGCTTGCGGAGGATAAATCGGTTTGGTTTTTAAATAAAGATTTACAGAGTGAGAAAATTGCTACTATAAAAGATTCAATGTCAGTGACACTTTCGGAAGATGGAAACAATATGATTTATATTGACCAGTTTAACAATTTGGTCAAGTTGTCCGGAATCACTGAGAGAACTGCATCTAAAACCATAACGGAGAAGGTTACCGGGTATAAAGCCTCCAAGGATTTATCACAGATATATTTTCTTAGAGAGGACAGTCTTTATTATATAGAGAATAATGAGGAGCATTTGATTAGTGAAGATGTCAATGATCTTTGTATGAACTATGAAAGTGAAGTGATAATCTTCCTTAAGAAAGATCAATCCGGAACAGGAACGCTCTACTACAGCAAGAATGGCTCCGGACCTAAACCGGTGGAAGGTGGGAGTAAGGTCGAAGGAATCCGGGAATGGAACTTTGGCGTGATATATCAGAAGTACGTGAATGGAACCAGAGCTGTATTTTATAATACTAAGGGTGCTGATTTTCAATTTATTATGGATGGGATCAATCTTATGGAAGAAGAGAATACGAGGAGCCAACAAGAATAAGCTAGACGAGTCAGACATTATATTCCATACGATTGGCGCAAGTAATTAATAATATTTGATTGAAATGATTGTGTTACTGTGGTAATATGGTAAAGT
>JAGFXQ010000047.1 GCA_017861355.1 Bacillota bacterium | reverse complement strand
GAGATAAATGAGGGTCGAAAACAACTGATCAGCGAACAATTTAATAGCTTTACACCCGGTAATGAATTAAAGCCGGAAAATCTCTTGGATTATACCGCGTGTATCTCAGATCCGGCTTATAATGATAATCCACAGGTTAATTTTGATAAGACCGAGCCGCTGTTACAGTTCTGCAAAGATCAGAATATAAAGATGCGCGGACATGTTCTGGTATGGCACAGCCAGACACCGAGATGGTTCTTCGCCGAGGCTTATTCTAAGGAGCCTGACGCTCCTTTGGTATCCAAAGAATTGATGGAAAAACGATTGGAGAATTACATAAAGAATGTTCTGGAATATACACAGACAAATTATCCGGGTATGATCTATGCCTGGGATGTGGTGAACGAGGCAATCAATCCGGGAGATGGCGGTGAGGCAGGAATGCGGTTGAAGGACAGCCTGTGGTACCAGGTCATCGGGCCTGAGTTCGTGGAGAAAGCCTTTGAATACGCACGCACCTATGCCTCGCCGGAAGTGAAGTTATTCTATAATGATTATAATACGGAGGATTCTGCCAGAATGATTGCAATCTGTGATCTGGTCAAAGGGCTGAAGGAGAAAGACTTGATCGATGGAATTGGTTTACAGACGCATATCTTGGTAGAGTCACCTTCCTTGATCGATATCGAGAATTCGATACGCAGATATGGAGAATTTGGCCTCGAGATTCAGATCACAGAGCTCGACATGGGAATGCAGGATAAGACCGAAGAGGCATATATGCATCAGGCTACCAGGTATAAGAGACTCTTCACCCTCTTCAAACATCTCGATGAGACTGAGACAGCCAATATTACGAGCATTACCTTCTGGGGCTTATCCGATGACATCTCCTGGCTAAGTAAGCCGGGCGCACCAAGCTATCCATTGCTCTTTGATCAGTATCTTATTCAGAAGCCTGCCTTCTGGGGTGTAATACGGAGTGATGATATCCCACTTTATTAGTTCTGGTCATTACAGAAATGTCCGAGTGAAATCATGATCGGAAGCTTATTTACAAAAAACATCGGTGAGGGTATAATTGCATATAAGTTCTGCATTCTATATACTGAAAAGAGGTACTTCATGAACAATAAAGTTGTGAAAGAAATCATAAGCTGGATTCTGGTATTTGCATTTGCGATCATTGCAGCAACACTAATCAAAACATTCATTATCTATAATGTGGAGGTTCCTACCGGTTCCATGGAGAACACAATTATGATTGGCGATAGAGCAGTCACCTTCCGTTTATCCTATGTATTTCATGATCCACAGAGAGGCGACATCATCGTATTTCCCTTTCCGGATGATGAATCAGTTGATTATATCAAACGTATTATTGGATTACCTGGTGAGACAATCGAAGGCAAAGATGGATATGTATATATTGATGGAAAGCCGCTGGAAGAGCCTTATGTAATGGCTGCAATCGACAGTGACTTCGGTCCTTATGTGGTGCCAGAGGATAGTTACTTTATGATGGGCGATAATCGGAATAACTCAGCAGACTCAAGATTTTGGGAGAATAAATTCGTTGCAAGGGATAAGATTGAAGGAAAAGCATTACTGAAATATCCGGATTTCACCTGGTTTGGAGCGATAGACTATAAATAAAGAATAGCATGATAAGGGGATGGGATGATGAATAATAAAGCAATGAAAGAAATTCTAAGCTGGGTAGTGGTCTTTGCAGTTGCGATTCTGCTAGCGATGGCAATCAATAAATGGGTATACTATGCAATCAGCTCACCGACTCCCTCGATGGAGAAGACATTTCTGGTCGGGGAGAAGGTAGGAGTATTTCGATTAGCTTACCTTAATCATAAGCCGGAACGAGGGGATATCGTCGTATTTAAGAATCCGGTAGATCCGGAGGAAGATGATTATATTAAGAGAATTATCGGTCTGCCCGGAGAGACGGTTGAGGGCAAAGACGGAGTCGTGTATATCAATGGCCAACCGCTGAAGGAAGATTATCTGTGGGAATACATGGAGGGCTCCTTTGGACCGTATGAGATACCGGAAGGTCATTACTGGATGATGGGCGATAATCGCAATGTATCCGGAGATGCAAGAATCTGGGAGGATAAATTTGTTCCCTTTGAGGACATCCGAGGCAAAGCGCTTTTCAAATACCCGAAGTTCAAGCAGTTTAAGAAAATAGATTATCAATTGAACCAGTAAGGAACAATAGGTTTCTGAGTGTAGATACAAAAAAAGAGGATGCTGCAAGTACAGAATTACGGCAAGTTATATCCGTAAAACTATGTTTGCAGCATCCTCTTTAATATCACTTCCGGTTGATGCTCATGTAAGGTGCAATTGCAGTCGCGATGGTCTTCTCCATGGCTTCTTTTCCGTAATTATCTACCTCATTCTTGTTGCGTTCCCCATGAGTAAGACAACCGGCTCCGCCGATGCATCCACCGACACAAGCCATACCTTCGATGAAGTTATTCGGTAGAACGTTCTTGGAGGCTTTCAACAGAGCGGTTCGACAGGCTTCAATTCCATCACAGGCAATTGGCTTAAGATCAAAATCAGTAATGTTTTTCTCTGCCAGTGCTTCTTTTACCGCTTCTGTAAGTCCGCCACTTCTTGCAAAGATTCTTCCATAATAAGAGGCATTGTCCAAGGTATCCATGGGAAGAGAGGCAAGATCAATATCTTTACTGTCAATCAAGGCTTGAAGTTCTTCAAAGGTGATAACACTATCAATGTAAGGTGCGACCTCCGGACGTTGCATCTCCATCTTCTTCGCGGTGCAGGGTCCCATGAATACTACCCGTGCACTTGGATCCGTTTTCTTAATATGCTTTGCGATGACAGTCATCGGAGACAGGTTATGAGAGATATGAGGGACTAATGTCGGGAATTGTTTCTTAATATAATCCACAAAAGCAGGGCAGCAGGAGCTGGTTAAAAACCCCTTCTCCACTAATTCCTCTGCTTCCATGCTGGCAACCATATCAGCACCAAGTGCTGCTTCCACTACGGTATGGAAACCGAGTTTCTTAATACCGCTGACTACCTGACCAAGCTGTGCATCACTGAATTGGCTGGAGATGGATGGTGCAATTACGGCATAGAGCTTGAAGTTCTTATTATTTTCGCTATTCTTTATCATATCGACTACATCAACAATATAGGATTTATCCATAATAGCACCAAAAGGACATTGATAGACGCAGGCTCCGCAGGAGATGCATTTACTATTATCGATCATCGCTTTCTTATCTTCATCCATACTGATTGCTTTCACTTTGCAGGAATTCTGACAGGGGCGTTTATAGTTTTTGATGGCACTGAAGGGACAAACCGAGGCACATTTGCCACACTCCACACATTTATCCTTGTCAATGACTGCTTTCTGGCTGGCATCGAAGGAGATAGCACCCAACCGGCATACATCTTCGCAACGATGAGCGATACACCCTCTACATGCATCCGAGACCTCATACCCACCTACGGGGCATTCATCGCAGGCTACATCGAGAACTTCTATGACATTCGGATTCTCTGGATTTCCTCCCATTGCAAGATTAATTCGCTCTCCGACGATAGCTCTCTCCTTATAGATACAACAGCGCATGGTCGCTTTCGGACCTGCTACGATTTTCTGCGGAATACTATATACTGCGTGATGCAGATCGTTCTGAAATGCACTTCTTGCAACCTCACGAAGAACGGTATATTTTAAATGTTGGACATTTGTATCAAATTTTCTCATGTTCTCACCTTTCTTAGGGCTAGACCCATAATCTAAAAATAACTGACATTAATCCGTTTTCCTACCTTACGAAGACAGTCTGCCAATTGATCTACCAGACGCATCTTAATACTAAAATTAATCGGAAGCTTCGGGTTCTGATGAGCTGGGTTAATCGCCCGGCCAACATAGAAATTAATATCGGTTGCTTCTTCAAATAGTAATTTGGTGATGAGGGAGGCACCATCTTTCTTGCTGCTCCACTTGATATAATAGGCATTATCCTCAAGGTAACTCATGGCATATTGAAGTACCTGATTGATGGTTATTACACCCTCTGTGACCAGATCAATCCCCTCAACTTTCGAGATTGGAGGGATCTCCGGGTCAGGATAATCAATGCTGGTTATCATATCCTTACCTAAAAACTGTGCAGCCAGAGTCGAAGTTGTGCCGCCACAGACGATGTGCTTTCCTTCCTTTGAGAAGAAGAGGGTGAGCATCTTATGTAAATCCTGAGGATCGGATGGTGGGCCGATCATAAGGTTAATGGGCTGACGGTTACGTATTTTAACTGCTGCTATGGTTGTGTCATCTCCGGGGAGACCTCCATAGAGCTGAGAACACTGATCTAGTAATATGGTTGAGATCGTCTTCGAGGAATAACCGCTTTCGTATACTGCCTCTAGGAATTCAATAATATTTTCACGCTGCCAGCCAAAGTTCAAGGTTCTTCCCACGCCAGCATAGACAGCTCCGTCACTCATAGCAACCAGTACATCGCCGGGAGACAGCTCTATTTTCGATCGATAGATATTCTTTTCACCAATCTGCATGCTGATTTTATCATAGTCACAATTGATACCATTACGCAATAAAATGACATGCGGGTTGTCGTATTGTATCACTTCCGCCGTCTTATTGTCAACCACTTGGATGATCGTGAAGGTTGAATAGGCGATGCCTCTCTTCTCGCAAACCGGCAGGGTGGAGGCGACTGTTGTGACGCAATCTTCTAAGGACATGTGATTTGCCATCATGGTGGAGATAATCTTAGCAGTCAGGGTGGACAGGATATTCGCCTTCACGCCACTACCCAGACCATCGGCAAGGACCATAACCGGAGAGCCATCGGTTCGTTCTACAACCTCGATGTGATCCCCGCACAATTGCTCCCCATGCTTATTGATACTGTGATAACCAATATCGGTACATAGATTATTCATTGCCCAACGTCTCCTTTAGGTTAGTCAGAGCGATCTTGGTCTCTGCAGTGGTCTCCCCTAACAGAGATGCGATCTCCTGAACAACTCGCATCTGCTTCTCAATTACCTTGTCCGTAATTTCCATGGTTTGTTTGCTGATTTGTTCTTTCTTCAGACGCGCTTTCTCTTCGGCAGTAATATCTCGCATAATACTTATAATGATATGGTAGGTACGATCATAGATGACGGTCTCCTCCACATACCTCTGGTAATCGGGCAGATAGCTTAATTTATCATGGATATTATGTCCACTGGTCATTACCTCTAGGTATACACCCGGATTGAGAATACGAACCACCGGGGAACCAAGAATGTCGCTCTTGTGGGAAATGTTCAAGATCTGTCTGGCTGCGCGGTTAATCTGTTGTACCTCCAGCTCCTCATTGAGGACAAGGACGCCATTGGGCATATTAAATATAATATTATCGGAAAAATTCTCGGCTTTTTCTTTCAGATAAGGAAGGCACATGGTAAGATCAGCCTTACCCTGTATTACGGCAACTGCTTTCTCACGGCAGGTATTATACCCACAGCTGCCACAGTTAAGCTCGTGCTCCGGACAGGATTTCCCCATCTTATGTAATATCTCTTCTACAGCGTGGCTTCCCGGCATCTGACTATGGCAGCCAAGATAGGAGAAGGACTTGGCAAGCTTCTCGGAAGCGGAAGGGGTAATATTAAAATCCTTCTCACCGGCATAGCGGTTCACACGGATAAAGTCGGAGAGAGGAGTACGTCTCTCTTGATCCATGGCAGGTCCACCAATACAGCTTCCGGAGCAGGCACTCATCTCAATAAAGCAATTTTTAAGTTCGCCCTTTATAATATTGGTAAGAGCTTTCATACAATTTTCAATTCCATCGACCGAGATAAAATCATATTCTAATTCCTCGGTAAACATGGACCTTATGATACCGCCCGGGATCGGAAATAATCTTGCTCTTCCCTGATCCTTTGAAGGCTGTTCGGAGGTAGGAGAGAGGTTGACATCTTCTTCACTCAGCCAGGAGGAGAGCTCCTCAAAGGTTAATGCACAATCAACAATACCGGGGTATAATTCTGCTTCCTCCTTTTTAGAGATACAAGGTCCAAGGAAAACGGTAAAAGCACCGGGGTGTTCCTCTTTGATCTTACTGCAGTGAGCCTGCATTGGTGATAGAACATTTGCCAGGTAGGGAAGTGCTTCGGGATAATATTTCTGTATCAGACTATTCACGGTATGACAACAGGAGGAAATGATTGCCTTACCTTCTCCGGAGCGTATCATTTCTTCATATTCCTTCTTCACGATGGTAGCACCGATTGCTGTCTCCTGGGCTCCTGCAAAGCCCAGTTGGGATAGAGCTTTCGTCAACCCGGAGAGATCGGTACCTTCATAATTGGCGATAAAGGAAGGGGCAACACTGGCATAGACCGGAGTGCCGGAGGCAATCATGGTCTTGACTATGTCGACGTCATTCCGAATCTGCTTCGCATTCTGCGGACAGGCAACGAAGCATTCGCCACAGAGGATACATTGCTCCTTGACAATATTGGCTTGATGGTCTGAGAAACGGATGGATTTGACAGGACAGTGACGGATACATTTGTAGCAGTTCTTACAATTCGATTTTTTTAGCTGTATGTAATAATTCATAGAATCACGACCTTTGATTTTTAGTTGTATAGCGGATTAACTGAGTCTTGCCAGAACGTAATTATCGAAGAAGTCCGAAAAAGTATCCTTTGATACTCCACAGATCAGATCTTCATCAATCTTGACCGTTACTCCATCTGTACAATGTCCAAGACAAAATGCAGCAGATAGATTGACCTTATCTTCCAGCTGATGAGTCTCGACTGCTTCCTTCATTAATTGAATGATGTCATAAGAACCCTTAATGTGGCAGGAGCTGCCGACACAGATGTAAATATTCATGATTAAATCTCCTTTGTCGATGCAGATAGTTGAAAAGTTGTTTATGCCTTAAAAACAAACCTTAGTATAATACATTGTTAAAAATGTGTCAATGTATAAAGTGTTAGAAATTCGTGTCTGCTGACGGAGATAAATTGGAGGATACGATACCCGGAAAGGATTGAATAATCAGCGATAGTGGAATATAATAGGAAATACATCAAACAGTTTCGATTTGCATAAGATGGACTAAGAAGGTAGGGGTGGGAAATGAATCAGTGGAAAAAGTATGGTTATCCAATTGTACATACAATTTGCCTGGTAATAACAATTATATTTGATGCCATTATGTATCCAAGACTTCCGGAGAAGATTGCAACGCAGATCAGTACCCATGGAGAGCTGGCAAATGTCATGCCAAAATGGATCTACATGATGATAACCGTTGGAATTCTTTTATTGTTGTTTGCCTTTGGGAATCTAAAAGAGAAATCGGTAAAGATCAAATACTCGGTAATTGCCGGAATAATCGTAATTGCAAATATCGTAATACTTGTTGTTCAATAACAAATAACACCGGTATTATGGTGAACATGAGGAAGCAGTTATTATAACTTGCAAGAAATAAAGAAGACTCAGGTCTAAGCAGATGCTCCAAGAGGATAGCTCTTTGCACTTGCTTGCCTGAGTCTTTATTATTCATGACAAGTGAAACATTTATCGTTTCATCTTGTACCTTACTATAGATACACATACAGCATGCTTTCTTTTATAAACGAATGTTGATGTTCGTATGATAATCCAGACTAAATGCTGAGATATTCCTCGTTCAAGGCGATCACCTTGGCCATGGCTTCCTTACCGGGAGCTCCTATGGTGTTGCGCTTATTAACACAGGTGGTAAGACTGATGGCATCATAGATATCTGTATCGAATACAGGACTGATCTGCTGGAATTCCTCCAGACTCATCTGCTCCAGTGCGATATCCTTATCGATACAATAGAGTACCAGTTCACCGACTATTCCATGAGCGTCACGGAAGGGAACCCCTTTATTTACAAGATAATCAGCTGCATCCGTAGCGTTTGTGAATCCGTTCTTGGCACTGGAAGCCATACTTTCCTCATTGAATCTTATCGTTGATATCATACCATTGAATAAAGCAAGGCAGCCTTTTACTGTGTCGATCGCATCAAAGGTGAATTCCTTATCCTCCTGCATGTCCTTATTATAAGCTAAAGGGAGTCCTTTCATCACGGTAAGTAGTGACACCAGAGCGCCATAGACGCGACCGGTTTTACCACGGATTAATTCTGCAATATCCGGGTTCTTCTTCTGGGGCATAATGCTGGAACCGGTGGAATAAGCGTCATCCAATTCGACAAAGCGATACTCATTGGTATTCCAGATGATAATCTCCTCGCTGAAGCGGCTTAAATGCATCATAATGGTTGAGATTGCACTAAGTAATTCAATCAGATAATCCCGATCAGATACACTGTCCATACTGTTCAAGGTTGGTCCGTCAAAGCCCAGGAGAGCAGCGGTATAGTCACGATCCAGAGGATAAGTAGTTCCGGCAAGAGCACCGGAGCCAATCGGTGATAAGTTCATTCGCTTTGCAATATCACTGAGGCGGCTGCGATCGCGCTTAAACATCTCAAAATATGCTCCTATATGATGTGCCAGTGTTACAGGCTGCGCCTTCTGCAGATGAGTAAAGCCCGGCATAAAGGTCTCTGTATGATTCTTCATGATATTATGAAGAGTAATCATGAGTTCCTTCACTAGCTCATCGATAACTTCAATCTCATCTCTGGTATACAACTTCATATCCAAAGCTACCTGATCATTACGACTTCGTCCGGTATGCAGCTTCTTGCCTGCATCACCGATCCGCTCAATCAGGTGAGCTTCTACAAAGCTGTGAATATCCTCATGCTCGCCGTCAATTTCCAGACTTCCATCCTGTAGATCTGCCATGATTCCGGATAAACCGCTGATGATTTGATCCTTCTCCGGCTCGGATAGAATCCCTTGTTTTGCTAACATTGTTACATGTGCTATACTGCCTTCGATATCCTGCTGGAAAAATTTCTGATCAAAGGAGATCGAAGCATTAAAATTATGAACTAATTGATTCGTTTCTTTCGTAAAACGTCCGCCCCATAGCTTCATATTTGCCTCCAAAATGTTCCTGAACTCATCGGTAGAATTGACTAGCGATGAGCCGGTACGAAATATTTCTACTATATTACATCTTTTTGGTTAGGAATGCAATATAAAATTTATAAATATGCATAAAATCTCTTAATTAATTCATAAATACAACAATTATTGCTTGATATAAGTATTAATATACATTATTCATTCAAGCTGGGATGGACTTTCCCGGCTGCACAGCTGGGAGAGTGCAGCAGGTCTACTCAGAGGATAATGGAGTGTGAGATTATAAATTGTATAATTTTTCGTACTTTTCTTTAAGGTATGCGACGTAATAATCGGCATTGAACTCTTCACCGCATACATCCTTCAGAATCTGATTTGTGTTCTTAACTGCACCATATTTGTGGATATTATCTCTTAAAAATTCGCGGATGGGGGTTAAGTTACCTTCCTTCAGGTATTGATCAACCGGCATCTTTTCCTTCATGCAGGCAAATATCTGGGAGGCAACCGCTGTACCGATGGCATAGGACGGGAAATATCCGAATTCACCGTAGGACCAATGGGTATCCTGCAGGATTCCCTCTGCATCTGTGGTAGGGGTGATTCCCATATATTCCTGATATTTCTGATTCCATACCTTCGGAAGCTCTTCAATGTCAACCTCATCATTAAAGATCATTTTCTCGACCTCATAACGGATAATGATGTGGATACAGTAGGAGAGTTCATCTGCTTCCGTTCGGATCAGATTAGGTGCAGCCTTATTAATTCCTTTGATAAAGTGATCCAAAGTGATACCGGTAAGATTCTCAGGATAAGTACTTACCAGTTTATCATAGATTGGCTCCCAGAACTCTACACTTCTTCCCAGAACGTTCTCATAGAAACGGGACTGGGATTCATGCATTCCCATGGAAGCACCACCGCCGACCAAGGTTTGCGTAATTGCATCTTCAATATTCATCTCATAGATGGCATGACCGCTCTCATGGATGATAGAGAACATAGCACTCTCCAGATTATTCTCCAGGTATCGGTCAGTGATTCTAACGTCATGATTATGAAGCTGCATGGTAAAAGGATGAGCACTTTCTGCGATTACACCACGGTTAAAATCAAACCCTACATAACCCGCGAGAAATCGGCAGAATTCCTTCTGCTTTGCAACATCATAAGATAAATAATTATAGTTCTTATCAATGGTTTCTGCTTTCTTTGCGACATCCTTCAGTAGAGGGATGATCTCATTCTTTACTTTCTCAAAGAATATATCCAGCTCCTTAATCATAAAGCATTCATCGTAATCCCCGAGAAGAACCTCGTAAGGATTCTTATTATTCCTTACACGATAACCGGCGAACTTCTTCTTATATTCAATAATCTTCTTCAGATAAGGGGCATAATCCTCATATTTATTATCTTTCTTGGCTTTGGACCACTTGCGGTTCGCGATGGAGGCATATTCGTTAAATTCACGATATTCTTCGGGGGGAATGCTCTCAAGCTGTTCATAAGTCTTGGCTAATTCTTTGACAATTGCTTTTTGCGTCGAAGTTAATTCCTCCTGCTCTTTCTCCTCCTGCAACTTTTTCAGAAGCTTGCGAACATCATCGTTAATCATGCTTTTCATATATTCATCGGATAGAATACCAATCACTTTTGAAGTATACTCAGCAGCTTCGAAAGGTGCACTGGTCTGATCATCCCACTCGAATAGATTACGTGCTGTCTGCAATGCCATAGATTTTTCTAATAAGGGCTGTAATTTCTCAAAAGTTTTACTCATATTTACCTCCATTCCGCCGCCAACGGCGGCACAAACAAACAAAAGTGAATTGTCAAGACAATTTGCTTTGTGAAAGCGCTTCTTCTTTTACTCGTTCGCTTCTCCTGTTATGCTCAGAATTCATACATTCTTTAGATAGTATATCAATTTTTGCCCGGTATAACAATCGAATACTTGCCCAAAATTTGCATTTGAGGTAAAATAAGGAATAGTTACTATATTATACCGATAGATGTGATTCAAATCACAGAATTTCAATGTCTTATTGTTATACTTGAGTTAAAGTACAATAACTATACAAAGTATAACTTGATACATTATAAGGTACTTTTATCAGAGGAATAGTTTCTATAGATAAGTAAATAATAAAATAGAATGTCATAGAATAAATAAAAGTCGGAAAGGATGGAATAACAATGAAAAATATGGTGATTGAAAAAATTATTGGAAGAGAGATTCTTGATTCTAGAGGAAATCCAACTGTGGAGGCGGAGGTTGTCTTAGCAGATGGAAGCGTTGGAAGAGCAGCAGTTCCCTCCGGTGCATCTACAGGTGCTTTTGAGGCAGTTGAACTTAGAGACGGAGATAAGAGCAGATACCTTGGAACCGGAGTAAAAAAGGCAGTAGAGAATGTGAACGGAGCAATTGCTTCTGCTATTGTTGGAATGAATGCGTTGGATCAGGGAGACATCGATGCTAAGATGATTGCTCTGGATGGTACACCAAACAAAGGAAAACTCGGAGCAAATGCAATCCTTGGTGTATCCCTTGCAGTAGCTAAGGCTGCAGCAACCTCACTGCATCTGCCTCTTTACCGTTATCTCGGCGGTGTGAATGCCAAGACACTTCCGGTGCCGATGATGAATATCATCAATGGAGGAAAACATGCAGACTCCAGCTTAAATATTCAAGAATTTATGATTATGCCGGTAGGTGCATCGAGCTTCTCGGAAGCTCTGGAGCATAGTGCTACCGTATTCCATACCTTAAAGAAGCTGTTGAAGAATGACGGATTTGTGACCGCTGTTGGCGATGAAGGAGGTTTTGCTCCGAAGTTTAGCAGTGATACTCAGGCACTTGATTATATTGTGAAAGCAATTGAAGCTGCCGGCTATCGCCCCGGAGAGGATTTCTATATAGCGATTGATGCAGCGGCAACGGAGATGTATGACGAAGCTGAGAAGGCGGGCAGAAAGGGAGATTATCTTTTCTGGAAGGCCGGTGAATATAAGACTGTAGAAGAAATGGTGGATTTCTGGGAAGAAATCTGCAATAAATATCCGGTTATCTCTCTTGAAGACGGTCTGGCAGAAGAAGATTGGAAGGGCTGGAAGCTCTTAACCGAGAGACTTGGCAAGAGAATTCAATTGGTTGGTGACGATTTATTCGTTACAAATACCAATCGAATCACGGATGGAATCACTCAGGGGGTATCGAATTCTGTATTGATTAAGTTTAACCAGATTGGCTCTCTGACAGAGACTTTGGATGCCATTGAGATGGCGAAGAATAACCGCTGGACAGCAGTAGTTTCCCACCGCTCCGGTGAGACTGAGGATGTAACTCTCGCGGATATCGCAGTTGCTACAAATGCAGGTCAGATTAAGACCGGTGCACCCTCAAGAACAGACCGCGTAGCGAAATATAATCAGTTATTACGCATCGAGCAGGAGCTTGGAAGCAGTGCAAGGTATCTTGGAAAAGATGCTTTTCGTGTATTCTAAATAACGACAAGAGATAGCAGTCAATCAATTCATATGCTATAAATTATAAAAGGGGTTTTCGCCGATGCGAAAACCCCTAAATTTGTATCGTAAGTAATTACGTTTTACTGCATAACCAAGTACTCTATAAGTGCGTTCAGACTCTTTTCTGATTATGACAAAATAAATAAAGCTTTTATCTAACATTCTGCTTACGAGACAGGTAACTCATATGGATCGCCGTGTCCGGGATAAATAGTCTTTACCTGGAGCTTCTTAATTACATCCCAACTATCTTCAATCACGATATCATTATAAGCTTCTATATCAGCATAAGCGGGAAGATCTCCGACGAAGGCACAGCAGTGGTCCAGAATCAAGCTGATGCTATCGTCACTATGACCGGGAGTTGAGATAATCTCTCCTTCAATACCGATGGAATGAAGAAATTCTCTACTTTCGGACTCCGTCATCACATTATGGTTGTTTAGCGTGATATCTTTAAAGTTCGCCTTCGGATTCTTCTTAAATAAGAGATTCAATTTATTGATATAAGGTACCTGATATTGATGTAATATCAATGTGGTTCCAAGATCCTTCAGGTTTTGTACCAAACCGGCATGATCGGGGTGAAAATGGGTTACCACCAGATAATTCACTTCATTAATCGAAATATTATTCTGGTTCAACATCTGCAATAGCTGCCCGAAGGTATCCGGCCATCCGGAATCTACCATAAGCCATCCGTTGTCAGTCTCGATTAAGTAGCTGTTTGTCACTTTATGTACTAAAGTAATTATATTCAACAATTTCACCTCTGTGCTTTCATTCATGCTTTATTTCGAACGGTTCATCCATCTGGATGCGATATGATTTGATAATATTACCGCTGATGCTTCGTAATGATTTCTCCACATTCAGATCCGGATCCCATATATATGGCATATTATCATACATTGCCCAGCGTTCCCACATAGATTCATCATATGGTTTCGTCTTTGTAGTATTCAAGGAATTCTTGGTCTCCACACTGGTACCTCTTCTATAAGTCGGGTCAATAGAAAGTTGCCTAAGCATGCTCTCCGTCGTATCCTCTTAACTATATAACGAATTACCGGTGATTTCAAGTAGGTGCATAGGACTAGCATAAATTATTTGTTTTACTTTTTCGATGTATTTAGACAGGAGTTAATCTTTTTCTGGAGCTCAACAGCGATGATTGGTACAAATGAGAGTAAAAGTGTAATAGCCCATTGTCTTGCGGTAAGCGGAACAACCTGGAATACCTTGGCAAGAGAGGGCACGGTGATTACGATAATCTGCAAAAAGACACAGATAAGAAAGGAATACACAAGCTTAGGGTTGCTGAATATTCCAATGTCGGACAGCGAATGCTCACTTCTCATATTAAAGGAATGGAAGAGCTCTGACAAGCTTAATACGGCAAAGGCCATCGTCCTGCCTACCCAGGGAATATAAGTCGCCGGAGCAGAGGTACCGCCGGTACCTGGCAGTAGGGACTGAAAGAAGCCGGGAGTATCATAATAATGGAAGCCTATAACAAAGGCCAAAAGAGACAGGGAGCCGATTAAGATGCCCTCAAATACAATCTGCAAAGCCAGACCGTCAGCAAACATACCTTTACTCGGAGATATCGGTTTCTTCTTCATAATATC
>JAGFXQ010000236.1 GCA_017861355.1 Bacillota bacterium | reverse complement strand
CTGATGATAGAGTTAGCAAAGGTTACATGGGCTTTCCCCAAGCCATTGATGATACTGCTTAAAGTGGTTGTTAGGTAAATTAATGGGCATAACCAGGCTAGAATTAGAAGATAGGAACCGGCCAGCTCGTTATGGAAGATGGTATTACCCAAATCCTTTCCGAAGATTACGAATAAACCTGTACTGAGGATGCCAATGATGATACTGTACTTTATTGCGATCGAGGTGGTTTTACCGATCAGCGGTTGATTATTAGTGGCCTGAGCTTCCGAGATGGTTGGAAGTACAAGTACGGCCAGAGCATTGATGACGGCTGTCGGAAACATGATAAACGGAATGGACATTCCATTTAGAATTCCAAAAGTAGCAAGTGCATCCTTGGTCTCCAAACCAAATCTGCGTAGCATTGCAGGAATCAAGATGGCTTCGATACTGTGCAGAATACTGAGCAGTAGGCGGTTAGCGGAAAGAGGAACACTAAGAGCCAAGAGATTCTTCGTGATTTGAGTGCGGCTATCCACCTTAGCATTGGGATCCGGACCGGAGATAAATGCTTCACTTGGAGAGCGGCTCACAAACATCGAACATAAATTATAGATACTAGAGGCTACTTCTCCGATGACCAGACCAAATGCAGCCAACTGCAAAGTAACCTTCATTTCTCCGCCACCGGCATAAAGTGCAATAATATATACGACGATTACACGAATAATTTGTTCTACTAATTGAGTAGAGGCCGGAACACCGGCTTTTTTTAAACCATAATAATAGCCGTTTATGCAGGCAGTAACTCCGCAGAAGGGAAATACAACTGCGAGAATACGAAGCGATTCCAAAGTACGAGGTTCCATTAAGAACCTTGTAGCAATCAGGCCTGCAAATTGGTAAACCAGGAGGGATAGAATAAAAGCAAGTGAGACGGAGATAATTAATCCGATACGAAGTATCTTGTTCATATTTCGAGGATTTTTTCTTCCGAGCTCAGCGGCCACCAATCTGGAGATGGATGTCTGAATTCCGGTTGCATAAATCGTATAACAGATACCATAGACTGGAAAAATTAACTGATAGATACCCAGCATTTCTGCTCCCATGGCATTCGATAGAAAAATCCGGTAGAAAAATCCTACAAATCGGGTGATAAAGCCTGCGATTGTGAGTATCAGAGTCCCTTTCAGGATATTATTTCTTTGGATATGTCTGACTTCCGCTGCTGTCAATGTTGGTTTGCTCATTACGACCTCCATACCGTTACGATGCTTGAACACTTCATTGTATTATATTTCGAAAGAGTTAAACTTATGTTATTGCCTTCGGTAACAACTTCGGAAGAACAATGACAGAAAAATTAAAGTGTGGATTATTTTAGATAATTCAATAAATAATCATTGACAAGGAATATGGTTGGTGATATGCTTATAACCGAGTAAATTAATAGGAATTAAAATAATAGGAATTAAAATGATAGGATTTAATTCATTACATACCGGTATAGCTTTTGCCGGAGAATAGGTAAGGTGAGAGACATGAGACTTTCTACAAAAGGAAGATATGGTCTTCGAGCGGTATTGGATCTTGCAGTGCATTCAGAGGAAGAGACTGTGGCACTCAGTCAGATAGCAGAGCGGCAGGGAATATCGATGAACTATCTGGAACAATTGATTGCGAAGCTCAAGAAAGCCGGAATTGTGAATGGTGTCCGAGGCGCACAGGGCGGTTACATGCTGGCAGTACCGGCAGATCGACTGTCTGTAGGAGATATTCTTCGAGCATTAGAAGGTGACTTGAACCCGGTAGATTGTTCTGAAGTGAACCATGGTGACAGTGTTTGCAGTAACTCTGATTCTTGTGTAACAAAATATGTTTGGAAGCGTATTAGTGATAGTATAAATGAAGCAGTTGATGGAATAAAGCTGTCGGAGCTTGTGGCTGAAAGCAAGAGAGTACAGACTGGGACAGGTGCTACCGATACGAAAGCAAAACAGACATGTGGTAAATAATATTTTTATTGGGAGATGACAACATGGATAAGAAGATATATCTTGATAATGCGGCAACAACCAAAACCAGACCGGAAGTTGTGGAGGCGATGCTTCCTTACTTCACAGATCTATATGGAAACCCATCCAGCGTTTATGAGTTTGCGACTCAGAATAAAAAAGCGGTCGATGAAGCCAGAGAAACTATTGCAAAGGCAATGGGTGCAGAGATCAGTGAGATCTATTTTACCGGTAGTGGTACAGAGGCAGATAACTGGGCATTGAAAGCGACAGCAGATGCATATGCCGCGAAGGGCAATCACATTATTACATCTAAAATTGAACATCATGCGATCCTTCATACCTGTGAATATCTTCAAAAGCATGGAGTGGAGGTAACCTACATCGATGTGGATGAGAATGGTATTCTTAAGCTGGATGAATTAGAAAAAGCAATCCGACCTACTACAATATTAATCTCCGTCATGTTTGCAAACAACGAAATCGGAACAATTCAACCAATTAAGGAGATCGGTGCGATTGCCAAAAAGCACAATGTCTTATTTCATACGGACGCAGTACAAGCCTTCGGACAATTGGAAATCAATGTTGATGACTTTGGTATCGATATGATGAGTGCAAGTGCACACAAACTGAACGGACCTAAGGGAATCGGTTTCTTATATATCAGAAAAGGAATCAAAATACGTTCCTTAATTCATGGTGGCGCACAGGAGAGACAAAGAAGAGCAGGAACAGAAAATGTCCCGGGAATCGTTGGTTTTGGTAAAGCGGTTGAAATCGCATTGGAAACCATGGAGGAACGTACCAAGAAGGAAATTATGCTCCGAAATCTGCTGATGAAACGTGTGTTGGAAGAGATACCATTTGTCCGGGTAAATGGTGATAAGGTAAGAAGACTGCCGAACAATGCAAACTTCAGCTTTCAGTTTATCGAAGGCGAATCACTGTTAATTATGCTGGACATGAAGAATATATGCGGTTCCAGCGGTTCCGCCTGTACCTCAGGTTCGTTAGATCCGTCTCATGTGCTTCTTGCGATCGGACTTCCGCACGAGGTTGCTCATGGATCACTCCGTCTGACCGTAAGTGAAGATATTACCGAGGAAGACATTAACTATACGGTGGATCGAGTGAAAGAAATAGTAGAAAAGCTTCGTCAGATGTCTCCTCTCTATGAGGATTTCATGAAGAAACGCTAATAATGTGAATTATTGGAAACCATAATTCGCATTTAGGAAGTTCGTCCATTGGAACGAACTCCTTGTTCTTCCGGGTACTGTAATTCATAGAAGAGCAGACATGTTATATATTACAATTAAACTAACGATTAAATTGGAGGAAAGCATATGTATACAGAGAAAGTTATGGATCATTTCACGAATCCCAGAAATGTCGGTGAAATAGAGAATGCAAGCGGAGTTGGTACCGTGGGTAACGCTAAATGTGGTGATATCATGAGAATATATCTTGATATCGATGAGGCAGGAATTATCAATGATGTAAAGTTTAAGACCTTTGGCTGCGGTGCTGCAGTAGCTACCAGTAGCATGGCTACGGAGCTTGTGAAGGGTAAGACAGTGAACGAAGCATTGGAGATTACCAATAAAGCAGTTATGGAAGCGCTGGACGGACTTCCGCCGGTTAAGGTACATTGTTCCCTGCTTGCAGAAGAAGCAATTCATGCTGCCCTTTGGGATTATGCAGAAAAGAAGGGTATTGTTATTGAAGGCCTGACAAGACCTAAGTCTGATATTCATGATGGTGAAGAAGAAGTAGAATACTAATAATTAAAGATAGAGAACTGTGATGAGATGCCTGAGTATTTGGGCATTTTGTCCGTTATGGCAATCAGATTTGGAGGATAGCATGGAAAAAGTAGTTGTGGGAATGTCTGGAGGAGTAGATTCCTCGGTAGCGGCATACCTTTTGCAAAAACAAGGATATGAAGTAATCGGAATCACGATGCAGATCTGGCAGGATGAGGATGTATGCTCCATGGAAGAGAATGGTGGCTGTTGCGGTCTTAGTGCAGTAGAGGATGCAAGACGAGTGGCTTCTGTACTGGATATTCCTTATTATGTAATGAATTTTAAGCAGGAATTCAGGGATAATGTCATCGATTACTTTGTTGGCGAGTATCTGCAGGCAAGAACCCCGAATCCTTGTATTGCCTGTAACCGTTATGTCAAATGGGAAGCACTTCTAAAGCGTTCTCTGGATATCGGTGCCTCTTATATTGCTACCGGTCATTATGCAAGTATCGATAAGCTGCCCAATGGTAGATTTTCGATCAAGAAATCCGTCACTCAGGCAAAGGATCAGACCTATGCACTATATAATCTTACCCAGCATCAATTATCGCATACATTGATGCCGGTCGGGGCTTTTGAGAAGGATAAGATCCGTGAACTTGCGAAGGAACTCAAACTTCCGGTGGCAAATAAGCCGGACAGCCAGGAGATCTGTTTTGTACCGGATAATGATTATGCAGGATTTATTGCAAATTATCTGGAAGAAAAGAGACAAAAGAGAAGTGACGTTTCAACCGATGGTGATAAACAATTCCAAGGCATGCTTCCCGGCAATTATGTGAATACTGCCGGTGAGATCATCGGAAAGCATCGAGGGTTGATTCATTATACTGTCGGGCAGAGAAAAGGTCTTGGAATTGCAATGGGACAGCCAGCTTTTGTTGTTGAATTAAGACCTGAGTCGAATGAAGTGGTGATTGGCGGTGCAAATGAAGTGTTCTCGGACCGTCTCATTGCAAATCGACTTAATTTTATGGCAATTGAAGATCTGGACGGTGAGATGGTAGTAGATGCCAAGATCAGGTATAGTCATAAAGGAGCCCGAGCTACGATTAAGAGGACCGGTCCGGATGAGATACTTTGTATCTTTGAGGAACCTCAGCGTGCAATCACTCCCGGACAAGCAGTCGTATTCTATGATGGTGATTATGTGGTTGGCGGAGGAACGATTATCAAGTAATATCGTCAACGCTGTTACATAAGATACGGTATATTATTTAGCCTGAATTGATATAATTAATGCCCCTAGTAGGAAGGATACCGCAGAATGCTGTATCGTTCCTGTCAGGGGCTTATTTTATAGCTTCTCAAATATCGGCTTGTGTTGTACAAAGGTTGCGTGATATGTATACCCAAGACTCTTCAATAGCTCCGGAACCAAGTGAAAGTCGTAGCAGAGGTGCTCCGGTTTATGGGCGTCCGAGCCGATGGTAATAAGCTCACCACCCAGTTCACGATAACGTCTCAGAATCTCAACCTTCGGGTGGGCATAACCGAGACCATATTTGTAACCGGAAGTATTGATCTCGATTCCTTTTCCACACTCGAGTATTGTTTTGAGAACCTCATCCAGCAGATCGGAATAGTCAGCATAGGAATAATCTGCCTTTTTACCATCTGCGGTAGGGACATAACGAATAATATAGTCCAAGTGTCCATAGATATTAAAATTATCTTGAAACAATTTACAGTTATCGATAATGGATTGAAAATATGCCTGTAATCCTGCTTCTTTAGTTCGATGCTCCCAGAACTGAGGAAAGTAGGGATCGACATAATCCAGAACATGAGTGGAGCCGATTGCAAAGTCAAAAGAATATTTACTCATCAGAGATTTGTAATTTTCCGTTACCTGAGGCTGCAATCCTAAC
>JAGFXQ010000235.1 GCA_017861355.1 Bacillota bacterium | reverse complement strand
AAATTATTTGCAAAATATGAGTCTCTGAGATACAATGTATTCGGTTCTAATTCGTATTTTCTTGGTTTGTAGCCATGAAAACGCTAACTACATATATTACAATAAAACGATAAATAGTAAATGCGATCATGTAAATATAGTCAAATTCCGGAATGAGACCAATCCGGTCATTCTAATTTTTTGGTATCTGATTAGATCGCGTAAGGTTTGGAAAGGATTAAACATGACTTATAAAACTTCAGGCGTATGTAGCCGCGAAATCAATTTTGAGATAGACGAGAACACCAATACAATCACTGCACTTAATTTTAAAGGCGGCTGCAACGGTAATGCCAATGGAATCTCTAAGCTGGCTGTCGGTATGAGTGTAGATGATGTGATCCGCAAATTAGAAGGTGTAACCTGCGATCATCGATCCACCTCCTGTCCGGATCAATTAGCTAAGGCTTTAAAGGAATGGAGGTCCTAAGAATGAAACGTATCGTATTAACCGGTGGAGGAACCGCGGGGCATGTAACACCTTGCATCGCACTACTTCCTGGATTAAAACAGGAAGGCTATGACATTCAGTACATTGGTTCCTATCAGGGAATCGAGCGTAAGCTCATAGAAGAATATAACATACCATATCATGGCATATCCTCCGGTAAATTAAGAAGATACTTTGACCCTAAGAACTTTTCCGATCCCTTCAAGGTTGTGAAGGGCTATCTGGAGGCACGTAAGGTACTGAAGGAATTAAAACCGGATATCGTGTTTTCTAAGGGCGGTTTTGTGACCGTGCCCGTGGTAATGGCAGCGAAAAGCTTTAAGATTCCGGTCATTGTTCACGAATCCGATATGACTCCGGGTCTGGCGAACAAGCTGGCTCTTCCCTCCGCTTCCAAGATCTGTGTCAACTTTCCGGAGACGCTCAAATTCCTTCCCGAAGGTAAGGCTGTCTTGACCGGTACTCCGATCCGCAAGGAACTATTCTCCGGTAATAAACTGCGTGGTCTTGATTTCTGTGGGTTTACCGTGAATAAACCTGTATTGATGGTCATCGGTGGAAGCACCGGCTCACGAATTATCAATGAGACCATTCGTGGTATGCTGCCGACACTGCTTCGCGATTTCCAGGTGATTCATCTCTGTGGCAAGGGTAACCTGGATGAACGGCTGGGCGATACCGCCGGATACGTACAGTTCGAATATATCCGCGCGGAGTTAAGTGATCTGTTCGCCGCTTCCGATCTTATCATCTCTAGAGCGGGTGCAAATGCAATCTGCGAGATACTTGCTCTACGTAAGCCGAATATACTAATTCCTTTATCGGCAAAGGCCAGCCGTGGTGATCAGATTCTGAATGCAGAATCCTTCGAACGCCAGGGATATTCCTATCTACTGACTGAGGAAGATTTAAGTATCGCAAAACTTCTCGAAGCGATTAAAATAGTTCTGGATCAAAAGCAGAGCTATATTGATTCCATGAATCAGAGTGATCTTAATAACTCAATCGATACTATCTTAAATCTGATTAAAGAGAACTCAAAGTAGTCAAATTCATCATTTCACTTTGAATATACAAGTGAAATAATAAATCATTATCGTAAATAATTAGCCCCTTCGGTCACTGCCTGACATATCTTCACTTCAAGGCTTTGACCATAAGGGGCTATTTTATTGCTTATTCTATCTTGGAAGCGATCGCTGCTGCAAGAGCGGCTGCCTCACCATCACCATAACTCCCATGGGTCCAAGGAATATTTACGTGATCCTCGTGATATCTGGGAATGAGATGTATATGGAAGTGGAATATGGTCTGCCCTGCTGCTTCCCCGTTATTCTGAAGCAGATTGATACCATCACAGCCCAGTTCCGCCTGAATTGCTTTTGCCACCTTGCGAGCTACCAATAATGCTTTTGCTGCAGTATCATCACTCAACTCATAGAGGTTCGCGTAGTGCTTCTTTGACAGGAGGATCGTATGGCCCTTCGCTGCCGGTGAGATATCCATAATCGCCTTAAAATCCTCATCCTCATAAATGGTTGCAGAGGGAATCTCCCCTGCGATAATTCTGCAAAAAATACAATTGTTTTGCATAAAGCTCCTCCTTGTCGATTGCTGTTTCATTCTTTTTATTGTAATATTTTCCAAAATTTGATATTATTATAGATATTAGTGACACGATTCAGACCACTAAATTTTTCTAAATTACGATTTGAATGTCAAACGTCATACAAAAGGGGGATATAAAATGTTATCCGAATTCAATAACGACACACTGGCCAACATGATTAAAGCAAATCCCGAACTTGAAAACATCATCCAAACCATTACAGTTGCCAACAAGAAAACCACATCGATGTTCGTACATGAGCTACGTAACCCACTTGCCCTGCTCAAAGGTACAATACAATATATTGAGATGAAGCACCCCGATGTTAAGGATTATAAATATTGGGATCAGGTTCAGGAGCTGGTAGATGATATGGAGCGTCTCATGCAGGATGCCTCCATGCTCAATAATACCACCTTGCTTAACAAAGAGGATCAGGATCTGGTCACTCTGATGGAGAATATCATCAGCAACTTTATGCCACAGGCTATCACGCAGGAGATTGATCTGACGATGACTGTTGCTCCAGGCTGCGAAGCTGTCTTCCGCAATTATCACTGTGACGGTGGTAAGCTGAAGCAGGTCTTTACCAACATGATCAAGAATGCCTTCGAGGCGACGAAGCCCGGAGACTTCGTACATATTGAATACTCTCTTCTTCCGGGGGAAGCCGGTTCCCCTGCAAAGCTGTGTATTACTTTAAGTAACAACGGTCAGCCCATTCCGGAAGCTGCACTGGAAAGTATCTTTCAGCCCTTTGTCACTTATAAAAAGGGTGGTACCGGAGTCGGTCTTGCTCTTGCCAGAAAGGTAATTGATCTGCATTATGGCAGTATCAGTGTTACCTCCAACGAGGAGCTAACCACCTTTACTGTTTTGCTACCCGAATAAAGAATTTTCAAAATTGATTGTTAAGCTAAACCTTACGTGTTTTGTGACCAGAGATGCTAGCTTCGCAACATATATTCGAAGGGCCGTCATTACGACAGCCCTTTTGCATTTCTGATATCCCTTACCTGTCTCACTGGAATCTTCCGATTCTTCAGAGAATATTGAACTGGAATACCTGATCAAAGGTCCGAAGCGTCTTAAAGTTTCCCTTTGCCGTAAGCTCCCCTGACATGAAAGCCCCTTGGAAGGTAATTCTTCCGAGAACTAATTTATTCATTACCACATGGGTGGTTTTTGCGATTACATCTGCATCTGCTTTCTCACCATAATAGCATTTCATCCGCTTATTATTAATCTCTACCACGAGATTCTTCTTGGTGTCAGATAACGCAATCGAGTAAGACGCCGTAAAATCATCCAGCGGGTGGAAGTTATCCTTCAGATTCTTTATGAACTCCTGACCGCCTTCCCCATCACTGTTGGTATCCAGCATTTCTTTGAACAGCTGAGTCAGCTCCTCGATGTCTTCCTTCTGCTTCTTCACATAGGTATCATCCGATACATAGACAGACAGTTGTTCGCTTTCCTGTGGTGTGAGTGAGATCGAAGAGCTGCGAAGAACATTCTGTTTGATTGCTGTATTACTGGTGGGAAGTGACTTTGTCTTCTGATGAATGGTACGATAGAATACCTCTGCTTTCTTCTCAATAATATCCGCATAGTCTTTATTTGTCTCGAATTCCACATGGTCATCAATATAGGCTCCGAAGCCGCTGACCGGAAGACCGCCCAGGATCTCCCATGCCTTGATCATATACAGCTCTGCATCCCTCTCTCCGTAGGTGGTTGCAATTGCTACAGGAAGCATATAGATCTTGCTGATCCTGTCCTTATCTGCATAGAGCCAACAAGCATCCAGAAATTGCTGCATCAGCCCACCGATTCCGAACCACTCCACTGTGGTTGCAAGGATTACACCATCGGCTTCCTTTAAGGTCTTGGGGAGCATCGAAATTGCATTCTTTTCTTCATACAGATTGTATCTGGTAACCTGCACACGAAGCTCCTCGAGTACTGTAGTCAGCTTACTTATTACATAAAGCGTTGGATCCTCGATTAATCCTCTTCCACCGTAATAGATATTAATTTTCATGCAATAACCTCTCTTCTGCTGTATCTATGATTTTATTTCCAATCTCGTATGTCAAGGATAATTCTATGAAACCGTAAACGGTTGTTCAACTGTAATTCTTCTCTTGGGTCTCCGGTATACTATGGCTGCCAACAGGATCCCTGCCAGAAATCCACCGACATGAGCTGCCTGATCAATCTGTGTGTTTGCCAGCCCACCATAGAGGCTGAAAACAACAAACAGTACCATCTGCCTTGTATTGATATCCTCTAATCTTCCACGGTTGATGGCTACGATATAAAACATCGCACCGACTACTCCGAAGATTGCACCGGAAGCACCGATGGAGAATGTGCTCTCTCCCATAAGGTACAGACCGCCTTCATTCCACATATTATAACTGATGGAGGTAATCCCTGCAAGAATTCCTGTTCCAAAATAAAGAAAAAGATATCGGTATTTCCCTACTGCCCTCTCCAGATTATCTCCAACAAAGAAGAGCACCAGCATATTATTAAAAATATGGCTAAAATCCGAATGCATGAACATGGAGGTCAATAGTCGGTAATACTCCTTTTCTGTTAATACATAATACCAGGATAAGGCGCCTTTCGTGAGCATCTGATCCCATCCACCGTAAATCGGAGCATAGTGAGTCAGAAGGAACACTATGATATTAACTAAGATAATCAGTGTGTTCACCAAAGTGAATATCTTATATCCCAAGCGGTTCTGTCTTAATCCGGACTGCCCGGAGCCGTAACCCATCGAACCGGGATTCTCTGCACTTCGGATGGGCTCCTGATACACCTGTCTTAGTCGTTCTTCCTCGATCAGCAAATCCTCGATACTCATACGTATGGACTGAAACTCATTCGAAACCATTTCATAGATGATCAGCCGGTTATTGCTGAGATCGAGGATCCAATGCTCACCCTCTCTACTCTCGGTGCTAAGCTGCTTCACCTTGTCCGCCGCCGTAGTGAGGATGAGACTAAGCAAGCGTATTTGATATGGATAGGAGCTTGTAAAATTATTCTTAATCTGCTCCAGTATATTCTCGTATTGCTCCTTCACCAGTTCATTTCCGGTAATGGCATGAACTACAGATACCACTGTAAGCTCAGCGGTCCCTTCCAAATAATACAGATAAATTCCTGCTGCATTCGAGTTCAGTCTTCGATATCCCAGATTGGTAAAGGTCTGTTCCAGTCTCTCTTCAATCATTCTATTATCCTTTTCTTAATCTTCCCAGGCGAAGGAACGCTTCACGGCCTTCCACCAGCCGGCGAGTAAGCTATCTCTCTTCTCCTGTGTCATATTCGGGCGATATGTCTCTGCCAAAGCCCAATTTGCCTTGATTTCCTCTTGATCCTTCCAGAAGCCGACAGCAAGACCTGCAAGATAAGCTGCACCTAATGCCGTAGTTTCAATACATTCCGGCTTGTGAACCTCGGTATTCAGAATATCTGCTTGAAACTGCATTAAGAAACGGTTTGCACAAGCACCTCCGTCAACCTTCAGTGATTTCAAGGAAATATTCGAATCTCCCTCCATCGCTCGAAG
>JAGFXQ010000234.1 GCA_017861355.1 Bacillota bacterium | reverse complement strand
GAGAATCGTACTGCGAATTATCATGGGGTGGGATATGACTTTGGAGCATATGTGAACAAGCATATTACACTACGTGTAAAATTCGATATCAAGACTGATGAGAGTGGAACAGTGAAAGCTACCTTTAAGAGCAATGTTGGATACAACAGCATCGCTTCGGTAGATGCGACAGCGGGAACCTGGTACAGCATGGAGAGTACTTACCCTCTTGATAATACGGTTACTTCTGCATTTATGTATATTGAACATAGCGTAGGAACTGCAAAATACACCTTAGATAATGTTAAGATTACGATCGATTCAATCGGTGATAAGATTCCGGTGAGCGGAGTAGCCTTGAATCAAGACAATATAAATCTTAATATCGGTCAGACAGCAAATCTGACGGCTACCATCAGCCCGAATACTGCGGATAATAAAAATGTTAGCTGGTCTTCTGATCATACCTCGGTTGCAACAGTTGCAAATGGGGTAGTATCTGCAGTCTCAGCCGGAACAGCAACGATAACCGTAACAACGGAGGATGGCTCAAAGACAGCAACTTGTGCGGTTACCGTGTCTTCTTCTGTACAGCTGGTTTTGAATTATGGAACTGTTCTGCTGCAGAGCATCGGTGCTACCAAGACAGCTGTGACGAATGTCAGTGGCACCACCACATGGACCTCATCCGATCCGGCAGTCGCAACCGTTGCCGGCGGTGTGATTACAGCAGTAAGCAATGGCTCCGCTACAGTTACCGCTTCAGTAGGAGGTTCTACTGCTTCCTGTAACGTAATCGTAGCGGATAATATCGTACTATATGAGGACTTTGAGTCAGGAACAAATTTAATCCCGAATCAGGGTGACTGGGCGGTTACGACAGAGATATTGACTGATGAAGCATCGGCTTATAATGGCGGTAAATACCTCAAGGTTACAAATAAGAATCTATATAACGGTAATCTCATTACTCTGGATAACACTGCCGGAATAACCGCAGCAAATTATGTGATTACTTCCTATGTAAAAGCAGTCGGAGCAAATGTTGGGGTTCAGTATTTCCATGATAATTCCGCACTCGGTTATACTATTGCGAGTGTGACTGCGACTCCGACCGAATGGGCTAAGTTAGAGAGCAGTGTATTAACTGTAGCTGCCGGAAGCAGCCTCGTGGTGAGAATTATTACGGATGCAGCTGACAGTACGGACAAGACGGCTTATTATATGGACAGTATCTATATTACAAGGACACCGGATACCGGAAGTCATCCGATTACCGGGGTTACCTTGAACAAGAGTGTATTGTCATTGAATAAGAGCGCTTCAGAAACACTCCTGGCAACCATTGCACCGGTGAACTATTCCACTTCAGGAACAATTCATTGGACTTCAAGTAATAGTAGTATTGCTATGGTAGATAGCACGGGTAAGGTTACCGCAGTTGCTTCCGGAACAGCAATCATCTATGCAGAAACAGCAGTGGATGGAGCATCAACAACAGCCTATACAGCACAATGCGAGGTTACAGTCACCGAAACGGTATCCGTTCCTGTGCTAGATTTAACTGAGACATTGGAAACGACCAATCCTTTTGATGCTTACAAATCCATTGGTAACTTTGGTAATACCGGCGGAGGAGTCAGAGCAGTAACAGGATCTGCAATTAGCCCAGTCGGTTATAAGAGTGACAAATGCTTGCAAATAACCGGTACGGCTGATTGGCATGGGATATCCTATTGGATTAATAATACAAATAGTGTCGAGGTTACTTATACCTTCAGTGCCAGAGTAAAGCTTGTATCAGGGGCAGACACAAAGGTTCGAATTCAAACTAGTGAGCGTGTACATAATGACACAGATCCTTATAAAGAAGACATATTTAATATATCGGCAGATTCCTGGACTTTGGTTTCTACAACCATAACCATTCCTGCAGGCGTAAGTATAAGTATGGAATTGAAACCAACCACTTCCAATGAGTTGATATTCCTGGTAGATGACATTCATATCAGCAATTAGTACCAACATCGGATGGAATACCGGCTATTATGAGGTGAGTTTCTGATTATTATCACATAAAAGGCTGCACCTTAGGTAAGGATATCATTACCTTAGGTGCAGTCTTTTATCAGGTGATAAACCTATGGGATATATTACAAGAATTTACTTGTATTCTATAAGTATAGATACTATACTAATTACTGGAAGGTATTTATTTTGGCTTAGGAAAGGATGATTTTGAAATGGAAATGACATTAAGATGGTTCGGTGAAAAGCACGACAGCGTATCGCTGGACAAGATAAGACAAATTCCAGGGGTGAGCGGAGTAGTATCCTCCTTACATGACATTCCTGTCGGCGAGGCTTGGAAATTAGAAGATATCCTTGAATTAAAGAAAACAGTAGAGGATGGGGGACTGAAACTAATCGGGATCGAGAGTGTGAATATCCATGAGGATATCAAAATCGGTCTTCCTTCCCGTGAACAATATATTGAGAATTATAAGATCTCTCTGGAGAACCTGGGTAAAGCAGATGTTCATATGGTCTGCTATAACTTTATGCCGATCTTCGATTGGACAAGAACCGATCTGGCAATGCAATTAGAGGATGGTTCCTACGCACTTGCTTATGATGAGAATATAATCAATGGCATTGAGCCCTCCACCATGTTCGAACGTATCGAGAAGGAAAGTGGCGGTTTTATCCTCCCAGGTTGGGAACCGAACCGTAAGGACGAGATCATGGGTCTGTTTGAGAAGTATCAAGGGGTGACCGCAGAGTTGCTGATGCAGAACCTGAAGTATTTCCTTGACTCCATCATGCCGGTTTGTGAGAAATACAAGATTAAGATGGCGATCCATCCGGATGACCCTGCTTGGAGCGTATTCGGTTTACCGAGAATCGTGACCAGTGAGAAGGCATTAGAGGAAATAGCTGCTCTGAATGACAGTATCTATAACGGATTTACTCTTTGTACGGGATCACTCGGAAGCAATCTGAAAAATAATCTCCCCCAGATTATCCGCAATCCAAAGATCAGTAAGAGAATCCATTTTGCCCACTTAAGAAATATGAAGTTCGAGGCGGAGGGTATCTTCCATGAGAGCTCTCATCTGTCTTCGGATGGTAATTTTGATATGTATGAAATAGTGAAAGCACTCTATGAGAGCGGCTTTGATGGTATCATCCGTCCGGATCACGGAAGAATGATCTGGGGTGAGCAGGCGAGACCAGGCTACGGTCTGTATGACAGAGCACTTGGAGTAGCATATCTGAATGGATTGTGGGAAGCGATCGATAAAAGAAGTAAATAATAAATCGTAGTGACAGCCGGCTATAAGGTCTTAATAAAATAAAATGAATGCCTATAGATCTAGATAGACAAGAAATGAGAAAGGTGTGGTCATTTATGAGATTAAAGAATTATCATCCCACTTGGAAAGAAAAGGGCTATGAATTACCCGAATATGATAGAGCACAGGTACGCAAGGATACCATAGCCAGCCCGACCTGGATCCATTTTGGGGCTGGAAATATCTTTCGTGGCTTCCCGGCAGCAGCGATGCAGAAGCTTCTGAACAGTAAGAGCTATGATAAGGGAGTGATTGTAGCCGAAGGCTTTGATTACGAGATTATTGAGAAAGCATATCAACCTTTTGATGATCTGAGTCTTTTGGTAGTATTAAAGGCCAACGGAAGTATTGAGAAGAAGGTGATCGGCAGCGTGGTGGAATCAATAGCTGCGGATAGTGCCAGGGATGCTGAGTGGTCCCGACTCAAAGAAATCTTTCGAAATCCTTCTCTTCAGATGGCAAGCTTTACGATTACCGAGAAAGGCTATAGCTTATTTGATTCAAAAGGTGGACACCTGGAAGTCGTTGAAGCGGATTTTAACCTAGGGTTGAAGAAACCAAATCATATCATGGGGAAGGTAACTGCCCTGCTCTATGAGAGATATCTGGCCGGAGCATCTCCGATTGCTATGGTAAGTATGGACAACTGCTCCCATAACGGTGATAAGCTGTATGATGCAGTGGAAGCCTATGCTGAACACTGGGTGAAGAACGGCACGACGGAGGAAGGCTTTCTGAGTTATATTACAGATACGAACAAAGTCTCCTTCCCTTGGAGTATGATCGATAAGATTACACCCAGACCGGACGATAAAGTGAAGAAGATGCTCGAAGAGGATGACTTTGAAGATACCGATCTCATCATCACCGGCAAGAATACTTATACTGCTGCCTTTGTAAACGCAGAAGAGACAGAGTATCTGGTGATTGAGGATCAATTTCCAAATGGCAGACCTCCCTTTGAGAAAGCCGGTATCCTGTTTACCGATCGTGAGACTGTGGATAAGGTAGAGAAGATGAAGGTGTGCACCTGTCTGAATCCGCTTCATACCGCTCTTGCAATCTTTGGCTGTCTGTTATCCTACCGGACCATCTGGGAAGAGATGAGAGACGCAGAACTGGTGAAGCTGGTGAACAAGATTGGTTATGTCGAAGGAATGCCGGTGGTGGTGAACCCCGGAGTATTAGATCCACAGGATTTCATCAAGGCGGTTCTGGAGTTGCGTCTTCCGAATCCTTTCATGCCAGATGCACCCCAGCGTATCGCTACTGATACTTCACAGAAGTTGCCGATCCGATTTGGAGAGACGATCAAAGCTTATGTTGCAAGCAAAGAACTAGAAGTTACGGACTTAACCTTTATCCCGCTGACTCTGGCAGGATGGTGCAGATACCTGATGGGAATTGATGATGAAGGCAAGGAGTTTGCTCCCAGCCCGGACCCGTTACTGTCCGAAGTACAGCGATATGTGAAGGACATTAGGCTCGGTGATAAGACGATGGCTAAGGATACACTGAAACCCATCTTGTCCAATGAGAAGATCTTTGCAGTTGATCTGTATCAGGTTGGTCTTGGTGAGAAGGTAGAAGGAATGTTCCTTGAATTGATTGCCGGACCAGGGGCGGTCAGAGCAACACTTCAGAAATATCTTGCATAATAAAAGCGTATTGAGCACAGTGCGACAAAAGCATTCGCATGTCAAGCTTGCTTGAATATATGCGATCGGAGTTAAAATCATTGTATAAATATTGTATAAATCACTACAGGCATAGGTCATTGAATAATGATCTATGCCTGTAGTGATTTATACGAATAAGCTTACAAACAGAATGTGGTTGCTTTCTAAGAAAACGCTTATTGTCTGCTGTATGAGGATATTAGCTGAGTGAATTGGTCGGAGCTAGGCAGCTATGGTTTTCGCATACATAAAATGTGGTTTTGTCGTTCAATCTGTGATAATCTGCGACATAACTTGCTGCTTTTAGCACTTCCGGGGTATTATCCTCTGTCTTCATCAGTACAACTGTGTTGGGTTCGAAGTGGGTGGCCAGATAGTTGGTCAGATCGTCATAGTCCCCCTTCTCATCCGCAACACATACAATCTCTTTGGAGGGATAAAGCTCACTTAAGAATGCAATCAGGGAGAAGCTGTGATTAGCCAGAGCATCCTTGACCTGACCGGCTAGGAAACGAAGCTGCTTGTTTGCATACTCTACCATCTTAGGATCAGCAGTGAGATTAGCAAGACGTTTCAGTACATATCCGGCTACAGAATTACCGGAGGGAATTGCTCCGTCATATACCTCCTTGGGACGATAGATGAGTTGGTCAGCATCAGAGGCATTCAGGAAGAAACC